>JAJYHU010000293.1 GCA_021784615.1 Acidobacteriota bacterium
AGAGTTTGTAATTCATTTTGTAGAAACAGCGGAAAGCCTTCGCTGCGTTCGTCAAGATTTCGGCCCACGGCGTGGCCTGCGGCCACTCTATTCGAAGCGAGCCAAGCCCCTCTGAAGAATCCTCACAGGCTTCCAGCACCACATAGTTTCGAATCAGGGCGAAGAGATGGCTCTTCGAGCTCTTCATGGCTTCAATTGCTTTCCGGCCTTCTTGCGACTTCGGGTACGCATTTTCCTCAAAGCAAAAGCTGCCGAGAGTCCGCAATTCCAGGAACCAAGCCCAGAATTCATCATCCATCTTCTTCAAAAAGTGAGGCGCGTGGACTGAGGTTAGAAGGAAAAGCTTGCGGTCATAGCGCCCGATTTCGAACTGTACGCCCATCTTTTTGGACTTCACCCACGTGTCAATGCCGCATATCATCAGGTAGAGCTTTTCGGGGAAGTCCCAATCGTCTCTGTAGCCGCCTACCTTTGTGCAGACCTTTAGTACTGTTTCGAGGATCTTGTAGATCTCTTGAATCGTGCGTACCTCTGCGTCGTAATTTTCTCTCTCGGTAAGGTCCTCGCTCTGCCGGTCAAACCGCTGCAACGTCTCGTCCCATTCGGGGAATTTTGGCGAGAGTGATCGAATCATCTTCGTCAGCGATTTGTCCACTGTTGTCTCCTGCCTTCGCTTGGCGTCTGGAGGATTAGCCACCCACGGGCGGCGCATATGTCGCGCTCGTTGCGATGTGTGCGACCACCGCTTTATTATCGGAATACAACCGATAACGGTTTATACAACTGAAAGCGGGGGAAAGCAAGGGACATTAAGTGCAGGGGCAAGACCCTGGGGGGTGGGTGGCCTTGGTGAACAACATCCCCACGCTGGCCTCTCGACTCAGCATGCTCTGCAATGCCAACGTCGCCGCCGCCTCGCGCTCCCACGACCTAAACCGCCGGCGGTGCGCGGTCATGGCGCTCGCTCAGTTCACGCGATTTCTCATGTATAATGGTGCATGAGGAAGTGTGCGTTGCTTGAGCTGGCAGCGCAAGTAAAACCGAAGGCGCTTTGTGGAAGTGTCTGTCCCCTGCGGCGCGGAAAATTGTCCTCTTACGACATGAAGCAATCACAAAGGAAACCAATACATGGGTGACCAGGAACTGATCAGGCCTACGAACGAAGTGCCTGTGAACATTGAAGACGAGATGCGGAAATCGTATCTCGATTACGCCATGAGCGTGATTATTGGACGGGCGCTGCCCGACGTGCGCGACGGCTTGAAGCCGGTACATCGCCGCATTCTTTACGCGATGTACAAGGAAGGCTTGGCCTCGAACAAGCGCTATTCGAAGTGCGCTGGCGTGGTAGGCGAAGTGATCAAGAAGTACCACCCTCACGGCGATTCCGCGGTGTACGACGCGCTGGTGCGCATGGCGCAGGATTTCAACATGCGGTATCCGCTGATTGACGGCCAGGGCAATTTCGGTTCCATTGACGGCGACCCCGCGGCGGCCTACCGGTATACGGAATGCCGGCTGAAGCCGCTGGCCGAAAATCTACTGGCCGACATCGAAAAAGACACGGTCGAATTTGCCCCCAATTTCGACGAGGCTACCGAGGAGCCGCTCGTGTTGCCCACGCGCGTCCCCAGCTTCCTGATCAATGGTTCGGACGGCATTGCGGTGGGCATGGCGACCAAGATTCCGCCTCACAATCTTACCGAAGTCATCAATGCGACGATCCTTTTAATTGAAAAACCCACCGCGACCATCAAGGAAGTTCTGTCACTTGTTCCCGGGCCCGATTTCCCGACGGGGGCCTATATTTACGGCAGAAGCGGCATTCAAGCCGCCTACGAAACCGGCCGCGGGCAATTCACCATCCGCGCCAAGGCGTCGATTGAGCGCCCGGCCAAAGAAAAGCAGCAGATTGTCATCACCGAAATTCCCTACCAGGTCAATAAGGCCAGGGTGATCGAGCGGATCGCCTATCTTGTCCAGGACAAGAAGATCGAGGGGATCTCCGACATTCGGGATGAGTCGGACCGCGACGGAATGCGCATTGTGGTGGAACTGAAGCGCGGCGAGCAGCCGGAAGTTGTTCTGAATAACCTCTACAAGCACACTCAATTGCAAGAGAACTTCGGAATGATCATGCTGGCGATTGTGAACGGCCAGCCGCGCGAACTGCCCCTGATCGAAGCCATCCAGTTGTTTATCGACCACCGCGTGAACGTCGTGCGCCGCCGCACGGCCTATGACCTTCGCAAGGCTCAGGAACGCGCCCATGTTCTGGAAGGTTTCCTGAAAGCGCTCTCGCAACTGGATGCCATCATCAAGTTGATCCGGGCTTCGAAGACCCCGTCGGAAGCCCGCGAAGGTTTGATCGCTCAGTTCGAGTTCACGCAGCGCCAGGCGCAGGCCATCCTGGAAATGCAGTTGCAGCGCCTGACGGCTCTCGAGCGCGACAAGATTCAGGCGGAATACGACGAACTCCAGAAGATGATTGCCGAGTACGAAGAAATCTTAAGGGACGAGAAAGTTCTGAAGCGCGTCATCGTGAGCGAATTGAAGGAAGTTCAGAAGAGTTACGGCGACGCCCGCAGGACGGAGATTATAGACGAGCAGGCGGAGATTAACCTGGAGGATCTGATCACCATGGAAGATGTGGTGATCACGCTTTCCCATTCAGGGTACTTGAAGCGAACGCCCGTTTCCACGTACCGCCAGCAGGCCCGGGGCGGGAAGGGACGCCGGGGAATGAAAACGCGGGAAACGGATTTTGTCGAAGGCCTCTTCATTGCCTCCACCCACAGTTACATTCTGGTTTTTACCAATACCGGCAGAGTGTATTGGCTTAAAGTGTATGAAATTCCCGACGTCGCCGCGGCGGGACGCGGAAAGCATATTCTGAATCTGGTGAATCTGAACAAGGGTGAGAAAGTGGCCTCGCTGGTGACGGTGAAAGAGCTTCCCGAGGAGCGCCAGGAGATCACGGTGGAGGGCGAGAGCTATGCGGCCGAAGGGTACGTCGTGCTGGTCACCCGTAACGGCGTCATCAAGAAGACCCGCCTTCGGGACTTCTCGAACCCGATGTCGCGCGGCATCATCGCCATGAACGTTGACGATGGCGATGAACTGATCGGAGCCAAGCAGACCACAGGCCGGGACGCCATCTTTCTGGCCACTCACGAAGGGATGGCCATTCGGTTCCGGGAAAGCGACGTCCGCGATATGGGACGCCAGGCGCGCGGCGTGCGCGCCATGGACCTTGCCAAGGGCGACTACATTGTGGGAGTCGAAGTGGTGGGCGAGAAGGACCTGATCCTCTCCGTGACCGAAAAAGGTTATGGCAAGCGCACGATGATTACGGAATACCGGCTGCAGACGCGCGCAGGCAAAGGCGTCATCAACGTGAAGACGACGGAACGCAACGGGAACGTGGTCAGTTCCCTCAGCGTGACCGAAGACTCGGAAATCATGTTGATTACCCAGCAAGGCAAGATTGCCCGGCTCGATTCGGGGAAGATCCGGGAGTCGGGACGTTCTTCTCAGGGAGTTCGGCTGGTCAACCTCGGGGAAGACGATCAGCTTGCCGCGGCTTGCCTGATTCGGGCGGAAGACGAAAACGGGAACGGAACGCAGGGAACTCTTATCCAGTAGGTCGGCCGCGGTTTGCCGCGGCTCCTGCCAGTTTGGTATCCTAGTGAATCGCAGAACGGCTCTCCGGTGCTGCCGATGTCACGACTCTCCAGAGCGGGCCGGAAGGTGGGAGATCCTATGGACCGTCGGCGTTTCCTCAAGAAAGGGCTGATCTCTTGTGCTTCCGTTGAGGCATTCGGAATCAGCGGTTTTGCTCATACCCATCCTTCCGATCGATCCCCGGTAACAATCGAAAACGATTACGTAAGATATGTCGTCGGGCCGAGTGGCCGGAATCTTCACTTCATTGATAAGCGGTCGGGGAGGGACTATTGTCTTCAACACCCCGACTCATTCTTTGCCCGCGTGAAGGTTAAGGGGCACGACTACAATGCCTTCAGGGTTTCTTCCGCCGCTGGCCAAATCGCGGTTGATTTCGGCGAGGCCGGGCTTACCGCATTTTTAAAAGTCACGGTCCGAAAACACTATTTTGTATTGGAAGTCGTATCGATAAGCAGTGAGCACGTGGAAGAGTTGGTATTTCTTGACCTCCACCTTAAGCTTCAAGGCGCTCGGCAAGACCCCTTCGCGGGCTGTGCGTTAGCCCTTAATCTGAAGACGAACGTGCCTGAAATACCGGGTGTGAACCATCGCCTTACCGCCGCGTGCTATCCAAGATTCGGTTTTTCCGGAGCTAAGGTCGCGATTATCGGATGTCCACGAGCCCGCCTGCGGCCAGTGCTTAAAGAAGTGGTGCTGGCTGCGGGCCATCTGCCGCACTCCCCTCTCGGCGGGCCATGGGCGCTGGACGCCAAGATCAATCGGGGGTCTTACCTCTTCAATTTCGGGGGCATGTCGGAGCAAAAGGTAAGTGAGTGGGTGGCACTCGCCAAAAATCTGGGTTTCACGCAGATCGATATTAACGGAGGCACAGCCTTCCGGTTTGGCGATTGCCGGCCTAATCCCCAAACCTATCCGCAGGGGCTGGCCAGCCTGAAAGCGGTCATCGACAAGCTTCACCAGGCAGGCATCAAGGCAGGCCTGCACACCTACTCATTTTTCATAGACAAGAGTTGTCCCTGGGTAACACCGGTCCCCGACCCTCGACTAGCGAAAGACGCCGTTTTCACATTGGCAAAGCAATTGTCAGCGGAGGCCACAAGTGTGCCCGTGGTGGAGCCGACGGCGAAGATGTCCACTACGACAGGTTTTTTTGTTCGCAACAGCGTGACGCTTCAGATCGACGATGAACTCATTATTTATCGCGCTATTCGCAAAGAGCGGCCCTACGCCTTCTTTGACTGCGAACGGGGCGCGTTGGGAACGGTTGCGGCGGCTCACGCTCCCGGGGCAAAGGTGGGTCATCTTAAGGAATGCTTTGGGCTCTTCGTCCCGGATGCGGATTCAACCCTCCTTCCGGAAGTCGCCGGCAAGACAGCGGAAACCTTCAACGAATGCGGGTTTGACATGATATACCTCGATGCCCTGGACGGAGAGGATGTTCTGGGCGGCGCGGAAAATGGCTGGCACTACGGCTCCAAATTTGTCTTTGAGATATGGAAGCGACTAAAGAGGCCCGCCCTGATGGAGATGAGCACGTTCCACCACCACCTGTGGTGCGTTCGCTCTCGGATGGGGGCCTGGGATCATCCGCGCAGAGGTTTTAAGAAGTTCGTTGACATCCACTGCGCTGCGAACAACGACTTGGCCCGGATATTTATGCCCGCGCAACTCGGTTGGTGGGCTGTCGAAACTTGGACCGGGCCCGAAGCGGAGCCAACCTTCGCAGACGATATCGAATACTTGTGCAGCAAGTCCCTTGCCAGGGGTGCAGGTCTCTCTCTCATGGGCATCGATCCTAAAAGCTTTCCCCAAAAGCCCGCGCTCCAACGCCTGGCGCATATTTTTAAGACTTATGAATCGCTTCGTCAGGCAAACTATTTTCCGGAGTCCATCAAGGAGAGGGTGCGAGTATCCGGCGAAGAGTTTGCCTTGATCGAGGACGGCGCCGGGAAATGGCACTTCGATCCTATCCAGTATGCCAAACACAAAGTCGAAGGACTTGATGGGTGGAGCAACCACTGGAAAACAAGGAATAAATACGGCCGGCAGCCGGTCCAACTGCGCATCGAAGCGTTAATCTCTGCGGAACCCTACGAGGCGCCGGGAAATACGACGATCGAGGAGTTTGCCCGCCCCGCGGAGCTCAATGACCGGGAGTTTGCCGCCGGGATCACTGGTGATCTTAAAGTCTCGCCGATGCGCCGGGGCGGGGTGGAAACGGCCGCCCGTTATATCGCCACCAACAGCAATCCCTCCCGGCAAGCGAGTTGGGCGAAGATCGGCAAGATTTTTTCTCCGCCCCTGGACATCAGCACGCGTCAAGGGCTTGGAGTGTGGGTGTATGGCGATGCCCAAGGCGAGATCCTGAACGTGCAGTTGAGAAGCCCCAAATACCTCATCAGCGGTATCGGAGAACATTATGTGACCATCGATTTCACTGGCTGGCGGTATTTTGAACTTATTGAGCCGGAGGGTGAGCGTTACTCTGACTACGTCTGGCCGTATGGTGATCCCAGTTCGATTTACCGAGAGTCGGTGAACTATAAGCACGTGGAATCCCTGGGATTGTGGGTCAATAACCTTCCGCCGCATAAGAAAGTTGCTTGTTCTCTGGGGCCCATTAAGGCTTTGCCGCTCGTCAAGACGAAACTCCGCAATCCTGCGATTAGCATCGGTCGCAGCACCATCACCTTTCCCGCGGAAATTGAAAGCGGCAGTTACCTGGAGTTCCATTCGGAATCCGATTGCAAGCTTTACTCCCCTGACGGGAAATTGATCTCCGAGATAAAGCCCAGGGGAGAAGCACCCGTTTTGGAGGAGGGAGAGAATGACGTAAGGTTCAGTTGCAAAGTCTCTCCGGAGGTCAACGCACGGGCCAAAGTCACCATTATCAGCCGCGGGTCGAGAATCGGCTAGCGCGCCAACGCCGTATGCGGCACCGCCAGGAATTGGATATAATCGAAGAAGGCCTTCAGCAGGGATGGGGCGAGTTACTTTTTTCAGGTGGTTTGGATTGGGAGAGCTGAAAAGCAAACAGAAACGCCTTGAAGCGGAGTTGGCGAAGGTGCCCTCCTTGATCGTCGCGTACTCGGGCGGCGTGGACTCGGCTTATCTTGCCTACGCCGCGCATCGGGCGCTGGGCAGCCGCATGCTGGCCGTCACGGCGCTGAGCGCCAGTTATTCGGACCGGGACCAGCGCGAGGCTCAGGCGTGCGTCGAACGCTTCAACTTGCCGCACGAGTTCATCAGCACCGACGAAATCTCGAACCCTGCTTATCGAGCTAACAACCCCGACCGCTGCTTTTTCTGCAAGGACGAGCTTTTCTCAAAGCTTGACGATCTGGCTTCAAGCCGCGGCTTTGCCGCCGTGGCCTACGGCGTGAATGTGGACGACCAGGGCGACTGGCGGCCGGGACAGCGTGCAGCGCGGCAGCATCAAGTGCTGACGCCGCTCCTCGACGCGGGCCTGACGAAAGCCGACATCCGGGAACTGGCTCGCGCCGCTGACCTGCCCGTGTGGAATCGCCCGGCGTCAGCTTGCCTTTCTTCGCGGATCGCTTACGGCGTGGAAGTCACCCCGGAGCGCCTGTCCGTGGTGGAAAAAGGGGAAGCGGCCTTGCGAGCGCTCGGCTTCCGCCAGTTCCGCGTGCGCCATCACGATAAGCTGGTGCGTATTGAGATCGCTCCTGAAGAATTGCCGCGCGCATTGTCTCCGGAAATGGCTCGCAAGTTTGTCGAGATTTTCAAGCCGCTCGGATTCAACTTCGTGACCCTCGACCTCGAAGGCTATCGCAGCGGGTCCTTCAACACCCACCTGGTCAACATTCCCAGTTAGCAGCAGCCAACTTTGCCCAGCCGAGCGCCTTGGGTAATCTAGCGCACGCAAGAATGTGATTCAGCGCCGCACGTCGGAAAAGGGTTCCGCGACGATTTGATATTCGTCTTCGTAGACGACGTAGCCAACGCGCTGTCGTTTAATCATCCGAACTGACACTCCGTGATTTTCGAGAATCGCGACCATCTCGCGGATATATGCAATGTGTTCCTGCGCAGAGGTTTTGAACCAAGAAATTGCCCGGTTCTTCTTTTGGTAATAGGGCGGCTTAGCGGTGGTGAAGCGGGTTGGTCTTTCAAGATGCGTGTTAAACCATTGCCGCAGTTCGTCGACATGGGGTTCTTCGTAAGGGTATAGCTTGCCGTCGTCACGCAGCCTGTACAGCGCTTGAAATACGCCGAGCTCACGTTCGGAATCGCT
>JAJYHU010000304.1 GCA_021784615.1 Acidobacteriota bacterium
GGTTTTCCGCGGGTTGTGTCTACGGGTTTCTCTTGAGAGGAGCGCTTTGATGAAGTTTGTGCGGTTTCTGTCTCTGTGCGTACTCGTGTTTTTTCTTGCGGCGCGCGGGTACGCCGGCATCTTTGGCAACGTGCGGGGAATCGTCCATGATCCCCAGCACCGGCCCATCAGCAGGGCGCAGGTTACGATTCGGGCGCGCGCCTCTGCATGGTCGCGGACCATGCGGTCGAACGCTGAGGGCGAATTCGAGTTCAGCGCGGTTCCGGCCGGCGACTATGCGGTCAAGGTGGCGGCAAAGGGATTCCAGCCCCTTGTGGAATCGATTATCGTGGCTTCAGGGAGCGCGCCGATCCTGCACTGCCAGATGAGCCTGCAAGGTTTGAAGGAAACCGTGAAAGTTTCCGGGACCCCCGAATTTATCAACACGGAGGCTTCAAGCTCCCAGACGCTTGTGAGCAGCCGGAAGATTGCCCGCACTCCGGGCGCAGACCGGACCAACAGTCTGGCGATGATTACGGACTATGTTCCCGGCGCCTACGTGGTCCATGACCAGCTTCACGTCCGTGGCGGGCACCAGGTTAGTTGGGAAGTGGATGGCGTTCCCGTGCCGAATACGAACATCGCGAGCAACGTGGGGCCGCAGTTTGACCCGAAAGACGTTGACTACGTGGAAATGAAGACAAGCGGCTATTCCGCCGAGTATGGCAACCGCACCTACGGCGTGTTCAATGTGGTTCCGCGCTCCGGGTTCGAATACAACAACCTGAGCGAGCTGGTCGTGAGCTACGGGAATTTTAACCAGACGAACGATCAGCTGACCTTTGGCGGCCACACCGACCGTCTGGCCTACTACGGAAGTTTCAGCGCTAACCGCTCCGGTCTTGGACTGATGACCCCGGTAGCCCAAGTCATCCATGATATGGACAGCGGCCTGGGGGGATTTGGCTCGCTGATCTTCAATGCCACGCCCAAAGACCAGTTGCGCCTGGTGGCTTCCGTGCGCGGCGATCATTATCAGATTCCAAACACGCCTGAGCAACAAGTTGCGGGCATCCGCGATCTGGACCTGGAGCGGGACGCCTTTGTCAACTTTTCCTGGGTTCATAGTTTTAATTCCGGGACCATGCTGACCGTTTCTCCGTTTTACCATTTCAACCGAGCAAATTTTGTGGGCGGCCCTAGCGACACGCCTTACATCCTGAACAACAGCCGCGGCTCCCAATACGCGGGCGGACAAGTGACACTGACGGTTGTGAAAGGGAAGCATAACGCGCAATTCGGCCTGGAGACTTTTGGCCAGCACGACGACACGTTCTTCGGCTTGCAGCAGGCCGACCCGATCGGACAGCTTCTCCACCAGCGCCTCACCCCCTGGGGAAACCTGGAAGCGATGTTCCTCGAGGATCAGTATCAGATCACTCCCTGGCTGTCGCTCGACGGAGGCGTCCGGCTTACGCATTACGGGGGCCTACTCTCGGAGAATGCGGCCTCTCCGCGGGTTGGAGCGGCTCTTCGCCTGCCCAAGCTCGGCTGGATTCTGCGGGCGTTCTACGGGCGCTACTATCAGGCGCCGCCGCTCGACACGGTTTCCGGGCCGCTCGCGCAGTTTGCGCTCGAGCAAGGGTTCAGCTATCTTCCCTTGCGCGGTGAGCGGGATGAGCAATATCAGGTTGGCGTAACCGTGCCGTTCCACAACTGGGCGATTGATGCCGACGTCTTTCGCACCCACGCCCACAACTTTTTCGATCACGACGTCATCGGCAACTCCAACATCTTTTTGCCGCTGACCATCCAGGGTGCGCGCATCCAGGGCTGGGAAGCGGTTGTGAGAGTGCCTCAAATCTTTCACGTGGCCAAACTGCACCTTGCCTATTCTCACCAGTTTGTCCAAGGCTTCGGGACCGTCACGGGCGGCCTGACGGATTTTAGACCCCCGCAAGCGGGTTTTTTCTGGCTGGACCACGACCAGCGCAACACGCTGAGCACCGTCATCTCATCCAAGCTCCCCGGCCAGGCTTGGGCGACGGCGACGGTCGCGTACGGATCGGGCTTTGTGAACGGCGACGGCCCGGCGCATCTGCCCTCGCACGCCACGGCGGATGCATCGCTCGGAAAGTCCTTCGGCGCAACCTGGTCGCTGGCCCTCGATGCTTTGAACATCGCGAACCGGCGCTATCTGCTCGACAACAGCAACACGTTCGGCGGCACCCATTACGTCAATCCCCGGGAAATCTACGTGGAGTTGCGGTACCGGTTCCACTATTGACGGCTCGGAACTCTTCGGCCGCGGGGCCCGCACAAGGCCGCGGACATTCTGCTGGACTGACGTTTTGCGCCTCCGCATGCCGGGATAAACGCGCTGCTAACTCCTCCCAAATTGGAACCTCACTTGGCCGCAATGCGCTATTGTAGAGGGCCTCGGCCTATGGCAAACTAGCCCAGGGTTTGCCCTCGGGAGAGTTGCAAAGTAAGGAGACCGTTTGGCTGCATGAACCCTCAAGGGAGAAAATTGCACGGAACGGCAGCGTCGCGCTCCGGGATCGTTTCCCGTTTTTTCCTTTTGAGCGCCGCTACCGGCCCCTGGCGGGGCCCGGAATACCTGCAAGTCCTGGGCTCCGTGGCAGGTCCCGCCCGGCTCAGCTTGCTTTCACCCCAGCCCTTGAAGCCGCGGAACGCGCGGAATCAGTTCCGAATCGGCATGGCCCAGGCGTATTTCAAATCTCAGGAATCCGCAACCAGGCGACCTTCCGAATCTGAACGGGATTTGATAAGGGGCCTTCCCTAGCAGTAAGCGGGGCAGCCAAGATCGGCTATGCGCTTGCCACTCTAACAAGTGTGCACGGTCGGTAGAGCCTTAACCTTGGCAGTTTTTCCCGGAAGAGAATGGTACAGGGCTGAAAAGATAGAACATTTCCACGGAACCTGGAACGATGAGTTTTCTTGAAATTGAAACCGTACTGAGTCTTTTTGCCCTTGCACTGGCATTTCTGGTTCCGAACCTGGGTTCGCGCTGGTTTGAAGCGCTGGAGCGAAGCTTTGGCAAGCTTGCGCGAAGACGCGGACTTTCAGTGCTGGTTGTGGGGCTTACGGCGCTGGCGCTGCGCATCGCCCTGCTGCCCATCCTGCCCATTCCCCAGCCGTTGATGCTGGACGATTTTGCTTATCTGCTGGGCGCGGATACCTTTGCCCACGGTCGTCTTACGAACCCAACCCCTGCCATGTGGACGCATTTTGAAAGCTTGATGATCCTTCTGCGCCCCACATATAACTCCAAGTACCCGCCCGCCCAGAGCCTTTTTTTGGCTACGGGGCAGGTGGTCTTGGGCCATCCCTTCTGGGGCGTCTGGCTGAGCGTGGGCCTGATGTGCGCAGCTATCACCTGGATGCTGCAAGGCTGGATCAGTGACGAATGGGCTCTGCTCGGCGGATTCCTTGCAGTGGCGCGCATTTCCGCCTTCAGTTTTTGGGGAGACAGCTATTGTGGCGGAGCGGTGGCGGCGCTCGGCGGGGCCCTGGTGCTTGGGGCGCTGCTTCGTATCAAGCAGGAGCGGCGAGTGCGTTATGCCCTGCTGATGGGGCTAGGTCTCGCAATTTTGGCCAACAGCCGGCCCTACGAGGGTCTCGTGTTCAGCCTGCCGGTTGCCGTCGCCCTTTTTGCGTGGATGTTGGGCAATCGCCGGCCGCCTTTTTCCGTTTCGTTGCGCAAGGTTGTATTACCGCTCACGCTGCTGCTGGGCCTTGCCGGGGTGTGGATGGGTTACTACAACTGGCGGGTCACCGGCAACCCGCTCAGAATGCCCTACCAAGTCTATCAGGCCACATACGATCCCACTCCCTATTTCCTATGGCAGTCCGAAAAGCCCCTGCCCGAGTACCGTCACGCGGGAATGGAAGAATGGGAGCAAGACACCGATCTTCGCTGGTTTAGGGAAACGCGATCCCTTGAAGGATTGTTTGCTGAAGAGCTGCAAAAGGCAGAAGTCCTGTGGCTTTTTTATGTCGGTCCGCTGCTGACACTGCCCATCATCATCGTCTTTCTGATTCTGCCGTACGGTTTTTCGTGGAAGGACATCAGCGGGCAGACGAAGTTCCTGCTTGCGCTCTTTGGAATATCCCTCGTCGGCATTGCCCTGGAAGTGTACTTCTTTCCGCATTATGCCGCGCCGATGACATGCCTTTTCATTGCGCTGATATTGCTGGCAATGCGGCGGCTGCGCTCATGGCATTGGCGGCCAGGGAAGCCGACGGGCCTGTTTCTAGTTCGCGCCGTGCCGGCATTTACTCTTCTGGTCATGCTGGTGCGCGTGGGAGTGTCTCCGCTTCACCTGCACCCGAGGTTTGGATGGTGGGCGCCGTGGTTCGCATACGCTCGGACGACCTCACCCGTCGGGCGCCGGCCGATTCTGTCGGAACTCGATCGGCGGCCGGGACGGCACCTCGTCCTGGTGCGGCATTCACCGGGCGTTTACAACCTGGACCTCCACAGGGGTGAAATGTGGCCGCCTTTTGGCGTATGGGAATGGGTATACAATGGGGCGGATATTGATGATCAACGGGTAGTTTGGGCGCATGACATGGGCCCTACTCAAAACGAAGAATTGATTCACTATTACAAGCACCGCCATGTTTGGTTGCTTTATGCTGACGAGCAACCGCCTAAACTGGTACCCTACCTAGATGCGGGAGATGGCTCAGCCCATCCAGGCAAATAGCAGAAAACTGTCGTGCCACGGCAGGCGGTGAGGAATCCATGACGGCAGTGCGTGTGCCAGCCGAACAGCAACCGGACCAAATCTCGGCTTCGCCTGGCGGCGAGAAAGAACAGAACTGCGCGACCGGCGGCTCTCAGAATGAAAGCCAACGAGCCCGGAGCGCGGGCGCCGCGACCACCTTTCAAGGGGCGGGAAGAGGTGTGCGGGGTGAATTCGCTCGCTACGTGGTCGTAGGCGGAGTCGCCTTCGTCTGCGACGCGGGCATGCTTTACTATGTGACGCAGTTTCTAAGAGTGAACTACCTCATTTCGGCGCCCATTGGATTTCTGATAGGGACTTTGGTGAATTACGCACTAAGCAGGACATGGGTTTTCGAGCGTCGGACACTGAAGAACAGGTCGGCTGAATTGACGATTTTCACGTTGATCGGCGTCGTCGGCCTAGGCCTTAACGAATTGATTCTGTGGCTCTTCCAGTCGAAGCTGGGAATATACTACATGTTTGCCAAAGGGGTAAGCGGCGCCGTAGTAATAGTGTGGAATTTCGGCGCTCGTAAGCTGGTGCTCTTTCGCTAGAGGGAGTCTTGAAGGAGAACGTTGTGACAACAGCGGGGTCATCCGTCGTCATCATCGGGGCTGGACCAGCCGGTCTGACGGCCGCACTCGAGCTCTCAAAGCATCAGGTTCCAGCGGTGGTGCTGGAAGCCGACAAACAGGTCGGCGGCATTTCGCGCACCGTCAATTACAAGGGATATTTGTTCGACATTGGCGGGCACCGCTTCTTTACCAAATGGGACGAGGTGAACCGGATTTGGCAGGAAACCCTGGGCGATCAGTTTCTTCTGCGGCCGCGCTTGTCACGCATCTATTACCGCAAGAAGTTCTTCCTTTACCCGCTGGTGGCCAAAAACGCATTGTTCGGGCTGGGACTCATCGAAAGCTCTCGAATCCTTGCAAGCTATCTCCGCTCGGCGCTGTTTCCAACGCCCAAGGAAGATAACCTGGAAGAGTGGGTTTCAAATCGATTCGGGAAACGCCTTTATCAGATCTTCTTCAAGACATATACTGAGAAAGTCTGGGGCGTGCCCTGCACATCAATACAGGCAGAATGGGCCGCTCAGAGAATTCGAGGGCTTTCGCTCATAAGTGCTATTAAAAATGCTCTTTTACCATCAAAAACGCCAAAAGCGAAGACTTTGATCGACCGATTTCATTATCCCGTGCGCGGTCCAGGCCAGATGTGGGAGACCCTGGCCGAGCAGCTTATCCAGCAGGGCTACCCGGTGCTGATGGAGCGTCCCGTCGTCCGGATTTGCCATGAGCGAGGCGAGGTGAGGCGCGTGATCACCGAAGGACCGCATGGCGGCGAGAGTTTTGCGGGAACGCACTTCATCAGCTCAATGCCCATCCGGAATTTGATCAGGGCGCTCGATCCGCAGCCACCGGAAGATGTGTGCCGGGCGGCAAACGAGATCCGCTACCGGGACTTCCTGATTGTCAGCCTGATTATCAATTGCAAAGAAGTTGCGCCCGACAACTGGATTTACGTCCACGAGCCGGGAGTCAAGGTGGGGCGAATCCAAAACTTCAAGAACTGGTCGCCGGCGATGGTTCCTGACGCGAGCAAGACGTGCCTGGGAATGGAGTATTTCGTCTTTGAGAACGACGAGCTCTGGTCAAGCCCTGACCCGGATCTGATCAGTCTTGCGCGCCGCGAGATTGTGCAGCTTGGCCTGGTCCGTCCGGAGGAAATCGAAGACGGAACCGTGGTCCGAATGCAAAAGGCCTATCCCATGTACGATCCCGGCTGGACGGAGCGGGTTGAGGCCATCCGCGCCTATGCTGACGCCAATCTTAGAAATCTTCAGTTTGTCGGCCGGAACGGGATGCACAAGTACAACAACCAGGATCATTCCATGATGACGGCCCTGTGCGCCGCCCGAAACGTTTGCGGAGCGCATCATGACCTTTGGGCGATCAATAGCGAACCCGACTACCACGAGGAAGTGAAGGAGGAAGACTCCCAAAGGAAGCGCATGCCAGTGGAAAGTCCTGCCTCTTGAAGTCCCCGTCACAGTGGCGACTTGCGTAAGCCTTCGATGCCATCAGGGCATCGGCTAGCGCTGGGCCTGTACTGGTGAATCGGTCTTCAAGCGCGTCAAATAAGGGATCAGGGGCGTGACCTCGAAAGGCATTTTATCTTTTGGCGAGATCAGGTTGACCGGCTTGTTTTTCATCAAAGAGATCTGATCGTTCCAGGCGTTGACCTTGATGCGCGCGCCGAGCGGCAGTGCGGCGATCTGGTCAAGCGAGTTCTTCTCGAGTTTGGGAGCGTTCTGCATCAATTGGGCCATCCGAAGCTGGTGATGTTTGTCGATCAGCCGGTTCCCAAAGTGCGAGCCGAAAAGGTTCGGAGTGTCTGGAGCGATTTCCGCGAGGGCTTGCAGGAACAATCCTGCCTTGCCCAACTTGTCCTTGTAGGGCGAGTTTTCAAGGAACTGGAGAGCTTTCTTGTCAGCCGCCTCCTCGTCTTGCTTGCTGCGTGCAAAGTCGAATTTCTTCAACAGGTCTTTGTCGGAAATCATCATGCGGTCATAAAAAGCATATTTGGTGTCGACGGTATCGCCCAGGGCGATGTGAGCGAGTTCATGGGCCAGGACCATGGCCAGGCTGGCCTCGTCCGGCAAGACGTCAATGAGACCGCGGCTGACCACGATGGTGTTGCCGATGGTGAAGGATTCCAGGGGATAAGTCAGCAACACGCGGCACCGGACAGGAGGAAGATTGTCCAGATGGTTGGTCACGATAAGGTTGTTCACAACTGTCTGGAGCACTTTGTCCACCGGTCCCGGCGGGGCCAGCAAGCCGCCCTTTTGCAGCCTGAGGAGGATGTTGTCTTCAGCCTCGTTCCGCCAGTCGCGCTCGCTCTGGAGGGGCGAAAGGTCCTCAGATGTTGTGCTGGCATCCTGTACCGGTGCTTTGGAATCCACTAGCACGCGCGTCAATTCCTGTTCCGGGGTCATCGCTTTCAGCACGTAGCCCCAAAGGCGGGTCTGCGCCTTGAAGCCCAAATGGGGCACTCCATACTTGGCCAAGTCGGTTTCCTCGCTGTAGACGTAAACCGGAAGCCATACGCCCGGCTGGAGATTTTCCCGCCAGCTGTCAAAGTGGAATTCAAAGTCGCCATGCTTGGTGTAATCCCCATTAAAGCGGACGATG
>JAJYHU010000142.1:0-7030 GCA_021784615.1 Acidobacteriota bacterium
ATGCCGGATCTCGACTTGGCCGTGGCTTTTAAGAAGTCGCGGGTTGAGGATTTGCTGAGACTTGGCCGCCGCGTTCTGGGAAGGCGTTTCAGCTGGGATGTTAGCGGGAATGTGGATGGAAAGGTCGGGATCGAGGGCGCTTGGGCGGAGCGGCGTTACCATGGGGCACTGGAGATGCGGGACCTGCGTTTGCATACGGCTTCCAGCGTCTTCCCGATTTCGAGAGTTGCCGTTCAGGTGGGTCAAGATCAGGTTCGGTTGTTGCCTGTAAAAGTTCGGCTGGCGCCCGGCGTGGATGTTGTCGCCGAAGGAACGCTGCGGGATATTTCGCCGGCCCGCGGCCGGCGGCGGCTTACCGTAAAGCCGCGTTATGACTTTACTGTTTACTCGGACGCGATTGGCCTGGGTGATCTTCTGAAATTCGGCCGAGCCTTTGGCTTAAGCGAAAGCCGGGATTTCACGGCCGACGGCGTTGGAACGTTCACAATGCATGCTACCGGCTGGGCTTGGCCGCTGAGCAAGCCGAATATTATCGCCCGCGCAACCATTCGCAGCGCGCGCCTGATGATTCCCGGCTTGACCGAGCCTCTCAACATCCCGCGGGCCCGCATCCAGATTTACGGCAAGCAAATTATTGTTAATCCGGTTGTGGCGGTTATGGGTACGAGCGTGTTTACAGGCTGGTTGATGCATGCCGGGCCCTCGCGGGAGCCCTGGAACTTCAGCGTGGCGGCGGACAAACTGAGCGTCGCTCAGGGAGCGCAATGGTTTGCGGCCACTCAAAACTCCGGCGGAGGTTCGTTTTTTGAGAGGCTTTCGGGCATAAGCAGCCTGCTCGGTTCAAGCCGTCCGGCCCACAGCCTGTTCAGCCGGCTGAACGCGCAGGGACATTTTGCCAGTTCTGTTGTCAATTATCGTATGTTGAGGCTCCGGAACTTCCGGGCGGATGTCCAGATACTGCATCGCGCGATTCGCCTTTCCGATGTCACGTTTGACGCCGGCGCAGGCCGCGGCAGGGGAAAGATATTGGTGGATTTGGGGCAAACGCCTGCCCGGCTTTCAGCCGAAGTGAGCACGGACGGGACCCGGCTTCAAACGCTCACGCCGTATTTGCCCGTGCAGTTGGCCAAGCTTCGCGGATCATATTCCGCTTCCGGCCATTTTACGACGCGAGGGATCACGCATACTGAGATCATGCGGAGTTTGCAGGGTGAAGCCAGAATTAAGTTCTCAAACGTGGACTTGGGCGACTTTGACCCTGTCGGGCTGATTGCGCGCCATTCGAGGATGGATGTTTCTGAGGCAGCCCCGCCGCCCGATCTGATACCTTCCGCCGTTGCCCGATTGCAGGTTCAGAACCGTCAAGTGACGCTCAGCGGCCTTCCTTTGAATGTATCAGGCGCCTTGCTTGAGGTGTCAGGGTCTTACGACTTTGACGGAAGCGCCACGCTGCGGGTTCATGCCGACTTAAGCGGATTGCCTTCCCGCCGGTTCCGAACGCAACCGGAGAAAGGATCGCTTCCTCGGCTGGCGGAAGTTCATTTGGGTGGCACCCTTCGCGATTTGCGGGTTGTACCTGCAATGCGGCTATCGCAAAAGCAGCCCTGAAATAAAGCGGGGTAATCCTGTAGGGAGCGTGAGAGTCTTGAAGGCTCGGTTTTGTCGACTTCGAGGTTTGGTTTTAGAGAGTCCGATGCTTGCGGTTCTGGTGCTTGCGGCGGCCGGGATGCTGTCCGCGCCCGCAGGGTCCCGTGCGGCAAAGCCTCCCGCGGCGGACGTTCACGATGGCGGACAGGTTCTTTCCTCGCAGGCCGCGGAGTCCTTCCAGCGGAAGCTGATGGAACTTTCCGGCCCGGTTTCCGCGCGCGAATCCCTAAAACCCATCGTGGTGACCGACACGGAAGTTAACTCCTATTTCAAGTACGACCGCCTGGCGGTTCTTCCATCCGGTGTCACAGACCTGGTGTTCCATATCAAGCCTGACGGAATTCACGGCGCGGCCGACGTCAACTTTGACACGGTCAAGCCCTCGCAGCAATCCGCAAACGATTTTGGCACCAGGATTCTCGCGTCCATCTTTACCGGCAATCAGCGGGTTACGGCGGTCGGAAAGCTTGCCTCCAGCCATGGAAGCGCTTTGCTGACCATCCAGGATGTTCATGTCGGCACGATTACGCTTTCCGACTGGCTGGTGAATTGGCTGCTGCAAACTTACGTGGAATCCCAATACCACATCGATCTCAGTAAGCCTTTTTTGCTTCCCGCGAATGTCTTGCGGATTGAGTTTGCTCCCGGGAAAGCCATTTTTGTGCGCGGCAGAGAAACAAAGAACCGTTAGACGCGCTGCAATCCACTCCGGTGGTTGGAACTGCGTAGCGCCGGTGTTTTTCCGGTTGGCGTAGGCTGCTTAGTTTTCTGCCGGGGCTGGCCGGGCAAGTCGCCAGGAATCAATCCGGCAATTTCCATTAGTTCGCGTTGTTGGGACCCAAGCGCATCCACCAGACCGCATAAGAATTGGACTCCATGGAACATTCGGGAAAAGTTCTGCTTGAGCTTTTTTTCATGTTCGCCGGCGGAAAGCTGCTCGCAGAAGTCTTTGAGCGCCTTCGGCAACCGGGCGTCCTGGGCGAACTGTTTGCCGGGGTTCTGCTGGGGCCGTCGCTTCTGGGTCTTGTTCACCCTAATGATCTGACACTGGGCTTGGCGGAGATCGGAGCGATCTTCCTGCTTTTCACTGTGGGCCTTGAAACCAGGCCGGGAGACCTTCTGGCAGTAGGCTGGACGGCCACACTGGTCGCCGTGTCTGGCGTGATCGTGCCGTTTGTCCTGGGATTCTGGTATATGAAAGCGGTGGGCTATAACGGCATCGAGTCTATTTTTGTCGGCGCGGCCATGGTGGCCACGAGCGTGGGGATTACGGCCAGGGTTTTGGCGGATCTCGGAGCGCTTTCAAGCCGGGCGGCGCGCGTTATTCTGGCGGCTGCCGTGTTGGACGACATTCTCGGGCTGCTGGTGCTGGCGGTGGTCAGCAGCCTTTCCACGGGCCAGGTCCATTACGTGCAATTGGGGATTGTCGCTGCGGAGGCGGCGGCCTTTGCGCTGGTGATGATTTTCCTTGCTTCGCGAGTGATTGGCGCCTTTCATCCGCATGTTGAAAAGTTGCGGGCGCGAAACTCCGCCTTTATCCTTTCGATTATTTTGTGCCTGGGCCTTTCACTGGCCTCGACATACATCGGCATGGCGGCGATCGTCGGCGCATTTCTTGCGGGGCTGGCGCTGGCGGACCATAGCGACCGGTGGAAGCTTCGTGAAAACGCCCACCCGTTGAGCGAGTTCCTGGCCCCTTTCTTTTTTGTGCTCCTCGGGGTGCAGGTCAACGTCCGGACGTTTGCAACGCCGGGCTTGGTCAACTTGGCGTCGATGATTTGTATTCTGGCCATTGTGGGAAAGCTGGTGGGATGCGGGCTGGGCTGTTTGCGCCTGGGGTTTAAAGATGCCCTACGCGTGGGCATCGGGATGGTGCCGCGCGGAGAAGTGGGCTTGATTGTGGCGGGCGTTGGCTTGACGCTGCATACCATTTCGGACGCCGTCTACTCGATTGTCCTGGTGATGAGCATGGTCACCACGCTCGCGGCGCCGCCGTTTTTGCGGATGGTTCTGCCGCCTCCATCGCCTGGGCCGGAGATTGGACAGGGCAACGGCTCGGTGGAAAATGGTGTCTGAACCCGGACTGCGCGGCTTGAAAGACACCTTGAGCAAACCGTTCCGGACATCTTAAGGTTCAGGCCGTTCGTGTTTTTCAGTTGCAGAGGCTGGAGGTCTATCCTATTCTTGGCGTTCAGATATCTTAGCGAGAGGGGCATAATCCATGAAGGAAACAAGAGGTGGGCGGCGGGATTTTATCAAGGCGGCAGGCGCAACCGTGGCGGCGCTGGGCGGAGCCGGCAGTCTTGAAGCAGGCGAGAAGGGGGCAAAACGCGATCCCATCCCCCTGGCTCCGGAAACGAAATATCCGAAGCTGGGGCTGATCACGGAATACTCGCCCGAGAAGCTGGCCTTTGCCACCAAGTCGGGATACGAAGGCGTCGTCGTCAAAGTTGGAAAAGACTTCAACCCCTACGTGAGCGACAGCCAAATCGACAAGATTCTTGCGGCGTCTCGCGACACGGGTTGCCGCATCATCAGCGTGGAGTGCTTTTTCCTGAACGGAAAGGGAATCAACCACATCGATCCTGATCCGGCCGCGCGCCGCGAGTCGAATGAAGCGTTTATTCGCGGAATCGAGTTTACTCATCGTCTGGGCTGCAAATTTGTGGGCGCTTTCAGCGGGGGGATTCCAGGCGCCAGTTTTGACGAGCAAGCCAAGCAGCTTGCCGAGGTATTCAACGAAAAATATCTGCCGGTTCTCGAGAAGTACGATGTTTCAATGGGCTGGGAAAATTACCCGTGCGACATCAACTTTGCGACGGTTCCCGCCGCCTGGCACAAGGTGTTTGAATTGATTCCGGACCGCCATTTTGGCATGGAATTTGATCCCTCCCATCTGGTCCGCCAGTATATCGATCCCTATCAGGCCGCCTGGGATATTCGCGACCGCCTTCTGGCCATTCACCTTAAAGATACGGAAATCACCCAGCCGGTTCTTCAGCAAGTCGGCATCCACGGCAACCACTGGTGGCGCTATCGAATTCCGGGACAGGGATTGATTGACTGGCCGCGCTTTATCACCGTTCTGCTGCAAATCGGGTTCAACGGCGGAGCGGCGGTGGAGCACGAAGACGCGTTTTGGGATGCGCCGCCCGGAAACAACGCACCGGAATTTCCGCAGGCGCGCAAAGACGGCTTTATTCTTGCCTACCGGTACCTCCGGCAATTTCTCCCTGCCCGTTTGAGCTGACATGCGCCCACTGCTCTGTACTCAGTCGGCGAGCGGCATGGACTTTTCAGAAAGGCCGGCGGAGGTGTGTCCTTTTGCGTTGTGCCTTGTGAGGGAGTGACGCCTGTGACGACGTTTCATTGGCCGGGGAAAGGCACCCTCCTGACTTTCTGCCTTTTCCTCATTTTTTCTGCCTGCGCTTCGGCGCAGCAAAAGCCTTTCACGCTTGAACAGGTGATGGGCGCGGCCTTTCCGACGGACTTAACAGCCGCTTCTGCCGGAGGGAAAGTTGCGTGGGTTTTTAACGCAAAGGGCGTGCGCAACATCTGGGTGGCGGAGCCTACGGGCGCCGGAGGCGAATACGCCGCCCGCCAGCTTACCCATTACAACGCAGACGACGGCCAGGACGTTGGGGAGATGGCCTGGCTTCCGGACTCTCAGGCGATCGTCTACGTCCGGGGCGGCGACTTTGAGAACGGCAAAACCTATCCGAACCCGAGAAGTTTTCCCCAGGGCGTCGAGCAGGATGTCTGGCTGGCCAATCTCGGTGGCGGCCCTCCGGAGCGCCTGGGCGAAGGCCATTCTCCGGCGGTTTCGCCCAACGGATCGAGCGTGGCGTTTGTCGACGCCGGGCAAGTGTGGCTGGTGCAAATCACGCCCCTTGTGAAACCCGAGCAACTGATCCATGCGCGCGGAAAAGCCGAATCATTGCGCTGGTCTCCGGACGGGGAAAAGCTGGCCTTCGTCAGCGACCGCGAAGACCATCGGCTGATCGGCGTCTACGATTTCGCAAGCCGCAGCCTCCACTGGATGGACCCGAGCGTTGATCTGGATCGATCGCCGGTTTGGTCGCCTGACAGCAAGCAGGTTGCCTTTATTCGCATTCCGGCTTCAGAGCACGACAGGATTTTTGGCCCTGAGCGGACCGGCCAGCCGTGGTCGATTCGCATTGCCGACGCTGCTACCGGCGTTGGCCGGGAAATCTGGAAAGCCCAAAGGGGGCGGGGAAGCGTTTTCCACGAGGTTGCCGCCCGGAACCAGCTTTTCTGGACGGCGGGGAATCGTTTGATCTTTCCCTGGGAGCGCGACGGGTGGACGCATCTTTATTCGATTTCAGCCGAGGGCGGCAGAGCGCGGCTTCTGACTCCCGGCAACTTCATCGTTCAGGATGTTGCGATCGGTCCCAACCGGCGCGAGCTGATCTTCAATTCCAATGAGAATGATGTTGACCGGCGACACATCTGGAAGGAAAGCGTATCCGGCCGCGCGCCGGTTGCCGTAACCACGGGGACCGGCATTGAATGGTCACCGGTGATCGCAAGCAATGGGAGAATTTTGTTTCTCCATTCGGACGCAAAGCTTCCCGGGCGCCCGGCGATCCTGGAGAACTCCGGCGGGATGCGGGATCTTGCTCCGGGAGCGATCCCTCCTGATTTCCCGGCCCGCCAGATGGTCACGCCCCAGCCGGTGATGGTCTCGGCCGCCGACGGCATGCGAATCCACGGGCAGCTTTTCCTGCCCCAAAACGACGGCGACGGCAAGCGGCGCCCGGCCATCGTTTTCCTCCATGGAGGATCCGAGCGGCAGATGCTGCTCGGCTGGCATCCCATGGACTATTACAGCAACGCCTACGCGCTCAACCAATACCTCGTCAGCCGCGGTTACATCGTGCTGTCGGTAAACTACCGGGGCGGCACCGGCTACGGGCTGGATTTCCGCGAGGCCCTCAATTACGGCGCGGCCGGCGGCAGTGAGTTGAATGATGTTGAAGGCGCAGGGCTCTATCTCCGCAGCCGGCGCGACGTCGATCCCAAGCGAATCGGCGTGTGGGGCGGCTCGTGGGGCGGGTACTTAACGGCGTTGGCTCTTGCGCGAGCGTCGGATTTATTTGCCGCGGGCGTGGACCTGGAAGGCGTGCACAACTGGAACCTTGAGATTCCCGCTTGGGTGCCTGCCGACAACCCGCAGCGGCAGCCGGCGGCGGAACGCCTGGCCTTTGAATCGTCTCCGCTGGCCTATATGAAAACCTGGAAGTCACCGGTTCTACTGGTGCAGGGAGACGATGACCGCAATGTGGCGTTCAGCGAGATGATTCAACTGGTGGAAGCGCTTCGCAAATACCACGTGCCGTTCCAGCAGATCGTCTTCCCGGAC
>JAJYHU010000142.1:7040-7918 GCA_021784615.1 Acidobacteriota bacterium
ATTCACATCTTCCTTTTGCATTCCAACTGGCTGAAGGCCTATCACGCCGCGTCCGACTTTTTTGACCGCTATCTTGGGCGCGAACCCGCCGGCAATCCTTAGCCTTGGTCTCGGTGCATGCCTGTTCCGAGGCATTTGCGATCAATGACAGCAGTAATATCCAGTCGGGAATTTGATTCGCGCCGTCCTAATTGGAAAACTCGATAATGATGCCGTTGATTCGCTTGTTAAAGCCGGTGAACTGTCCGAACTGGGGCGATGCGATGTTGTCGAAAACGGCAGTGGGATTCCGGTGGCCGGTGGTGTTGAGTGAATAAATGCCCAGGCGGAACGTGTGGCCGGGATGGATGTGGAAAGGTATGGGAAGATCCTTATAAATGCGCCAATTCAGTGAAAAGTAGATCGGGTAGCGCTGACCATTGGGTTTTCCCGAGTAATTCTGTAGCACATCGACGTTGGAGTAAGGAAAGCCGGAGTGCAGGTCGATCGACGGGCTGAGTGTGATGCCCCAGGGAAGCTTGAAGGAACCAAAGCCGGTCAGGCGATTGGGAACGTCCGAGGGCAAATTGGCGTAAACGTCGGGCCGGAACACGGGGAGTTGCAAAGGCACGAAGAGATTGTCAGTCGTATTCAGGTTTCCGGTGGCGGAGCTTCGAACATAGGAGACGCTGAGGTTGGCGTTTTCGCTGGGGCGGTAGTTCACGGTGAATTCGTATTCGTGGTAGCGAGACGAGCCCCGGTTCGAGAGCATGAGCATGGCCGCATCCGGACTGGCGACAGGATTGATGACAAAAAGCTTGAAGGTGTGGCTGTAGAGGGTGCTCGCTTCCGCGTTGATGCGCCGCGTGATGCGCCGGGTGATTTGCAGCCGCCAGGTG
>JAJYHU010000100.1 GCA_021784615.1 Acidobacteriota bacterium
AAGCAGCGCCTCAAGGTGGCGCAAGGCGCGATCCGTCCGCCATTCCTTGGCCAGCTCCACGACGGCGCGGCTGAGGTTGCCATGGAACTCATCCAGTTTCTGTTCAAAACGCGAAAAAAGCGATAGAGCGTCCGCCGTGCTGCCCGCGAATCCCGCCAGGACCTTTTCATTATATAGGCGCCGGATCTTGCGAGCCTTATGCTTGATTACGCTTTCGCCCATTGTTATCTGGCCGTCGCCGCCCATGGCGAGATGGCCGTCGCGGCGAACACAAAGAATAGTTGTCGACCTCACCAGCCGTTCGCGTCCCACAAAGCCTCCGAAATGCCATTATAGCAGATGGCGAGGATTCTTAGCGGGAAGGCTCGAAATAGTTGGGCGGAATTGTTTGATTGTAGCGCGCGGTTGAGCGAAAAAGCTCTCCAATGCGCTCATCGTCCATGTAGCGCGTGATCTGCATGGGGGTGGTGACCCCCTGGAACGCCTGGTAGCTGCTGTAATCGTCCGCGTAGTCTTCCCATTCCTTGGTGACCGGGTTTTGAACGCGGTAGGTGATTCGCACTGGAAGGTGCGTGGAACGGTGCAAGTAAAGTTTGACGTGAACGTTCCGGGAGTCAATGATATCGATTGTGTCCACGGGCTGGTTGTCGATAAAGTCCATGTCGCCTGTGAGGATAAGCACGCCGGGTTCGTGAATCCGGTAGCGCAGAAGATTGTCCATGCTGTAGCGGTTCGCGATTTTCCAGTTCCGCACCTGTTCGGGGTTCTGGTGCATGCGGCCAAGGCGATCGAGTTCCCACGCATGGTTCGCCGTATTGATGAGAATTACTGGCTTGCCTTTGCCGTAACTGAAGCGCCTGTTGTCAGGCGGTTCAAAAGTGCTCTTGAATGGAAAATAGCCCGCCGGCTGGCCGTTTGAGAAAGCGAAGACATGCCCCGTGGTGAAAAGCGACTTGTATTGGAGAAAAGCGGTCCCGCCAAGAGCCTGGAGAGTGCGATCGAGAAGCTTCTGTGCTTGCGGACTGATTCGCGAAAGCAGCGCGGGCGGGGCCTTCTGCTGCGCGCCGAAAGACGCAGGCAATATCCCGAGTGACGCGGCTAAAAAGCAGGCTGCGACAGCCAACCGGACCGAGTATTCGTTCATTTTGGCCTTTTCTGCCATTTTCAACATGCCTATTTATGGATGACTCCTCAAGCCCCGCAGGTTGGCCCGGGCAAAGTCCGCCTTAGTCCTTTGAAGGTTGAAAGCGTGAAAGAATTTGTTCCCGGACACGCCTGGACAGCGTTTCCGCGTCATGGATGTTCAAGTTATCCGTCGCGATCGGCCTGTGAACGATCATTTCCGTTTGGCCTGCGTGGATATGATAGGAATCTGGTTTGACAACGCTTCGAGTCCCGTTCAATGTGATTGGCACTACAGGCACTCCGGAAAGGATCGCCAGGTAGAAGCTTCCGCTTTTAAAGGGCAGCATCTCAGGCGTGCGGCTGCGGCGGCCCTCAGGGAACATAACGACCGAACGCCCTTCTTTAATCCGTTTTGCGGCCTGATCGAAGCCTTTGACCGCTTCACTCGGCCGCCCCCGGTCAACCGGAATGTGGCCGGAACGCCGCAGGTGCCAGCCGAGGAAGGGAAGCCGGAAAAGGGAGCGCTTGGCGAGAAATCGAAACTGGATCGGCAGGTGCACGAAGAGGATGGGAATGTCCATGGCGCTCGGATGATTGGAGCAGAAGATCACCGTCCGGTTCGGATCAATGTTCTCAAGCCCTTCCACTCGAACCCGAATCCCGCCGGTCTTCAGAATAAGCCACGACCAGACCCTTGCGCATCCGTGCTGCCAGCGGCCGTGAGCGTCAAAAAAAGAGCCGCAAAACGAGAAGGTTCCGCAGACGACCGTGTAGATATAAATCAGCGGGTCGGTAAAAAACAGAGACCGCAGATAGCTAAAGATGTTCCGCACCCCCGCGCGGTTGGAGGCACGCTTGGAGGGCACGGCCGATGTGAAATCCGTCATGAGGTTAGCTGTACTCCGAAAAGACTTCCGGAAGAACGGCTTTTCCCGGCACGAGGCGTCCTTCAAGCACGGCCATCTTGACGGCGCCCACCAGGAACAGCGAACCGGCCACCAACACAACGTCCTCCGGCGAACTCTGCTCGATTGCCTGCTCCAGCGCCCGCGCCGGATCGGGCTCGATAACGATTTGCCGGGACTCGGCGCGTGCGGAGGCCAGGATGTCTTCCGGGAATGCCGCGCGTTCCACTCGAGGGCGGGTCAAATAAACCACCTTGGCGAGCGGAAAAAGAATCCCGCTGATTTCTCCGATGTCCTTGTCGCGCATCGTGGCGTAGACCAGGCGGAGAGTTCGCCCTGCGAGGTGCTCTTGAACAAACGCGGCAACCTCGCGCGCGGCGGCGGGATTATGCGCGCCGTCAAGCAAGACCAGAGGCCGGTTCTGAAGGGTTTCAAGCCGCCCGGGCCAACGCGCGGATTGAAGGCCTTCACGGATGCAACTGGAGGAGATGCGGAAGTTTTTAAGCCGGGATGCCGCGGTGGCAGCCGCGACGGCGTTCTTTACCTGAAACCTTCCGGCCATTTGCAAGGTAATGCCGGGAATTTGCGTTTCGCCGATTTCCAAGTCGAACCCGCAGCGTCCATCCAGATGGAAAAGGCCCGAAACCCCTTGCAGGCCTCCCGTCTCGATCAACTCGGCGCCCACTTCGCGGCATTTGCGCTGAATGACCTCGCGCACGTCGGGATGTTCGCAGCCGGAAATCACCGTTCTGCCCGGTTTGATGACGCCGGCCTTTTCCCCGGCAATCTCCCGATGAGTTTTGCCCAGATATTCCTGGTGGTCGAGATCAACGTTGGTAATGACGGCGGCCGCGGCGTCCGTCACGTTGGTGGCGTCCAGCCTTCCGCCCATGCCGACTTCCAGAACTGCGAAATCGATCTCGGCGCGCGCAAAGTAGAGGAATGCGGCAGCCGTCAGGTACTCAAAAAAGCTGGGCGCGTGGGGAAGAACGTGCGAATCAACCAGTTCCACAACCCGGTGACGGACTTCACTAAAGGCCAAGGCAAATTCTTCATCAGAGATTTCGCGATTGTTCACCCGCATCCGCTCATTGACGCGCACAAAATGCGGAGAAGTGTAAAGGCCTGTGCGGAAGCCGGCGCGCTCCATGATGGCGGCCAGCATCGCCGAGGTTGATCCTTTGCCGTTGGTTCCCGCAACGATGACGCTTGGATAGCGGCGCTCCGGATGGCCTAGGGATCGGAGAAGCGCCGTAATCGCCTCTAAGCCAAACTTTCTTCCGTGCAACTCATGCCCGTGATCCCAGAGAATCTTGAGGCAATCATCATAGGGGATGAGGATTTGAGGAACGTTTTGGTGATTCATTTGGAGGTTTCGTCTGAATTCCAGGCTCCCATAAAATCCAGGCTCTTTGCCAGATAAGCCTTAAGCTCGGGGCGCGGGACAATGGCGTCAAGCATTCCGTGTTCCAGCAGGAATTCCGAGGTTTGGAAGCCTTCGGGCAGTTTTTGATGGATGGTTTGCTCGATGACGCGCGGACCCGCAAACCCGATCAAGGCGCCCGGCTCCGCGATGTTGAGGTCTCCAAGCATGGCGAAGCTGGCCGTTGTGCCGCCCGTGGTCGGATTGGTCAACACGGAGATATAAGGTTTTTTCACCTCGTCCAGCCGCGCAAGCGATGCGCTGATTTTGGCCAGTTGCATCAGGCTGATGGTTCCTTCCATCATCCGGGCGCCGCCGGAGCAGGAAACGATCACCAGCGGCAATTGTTTTTGGATGCAGCGGTCGATGGCGCGAGCAATTTTTTCGCCGACCACGGCTCCCATGCTGCCGCCGATAAACTGGAATTCCATGGCGCAGACGATCAGCGGTTTTCCGGAGATGTTTCCTTCTCCCACGCGGACGGCGTCCTTCATCCCGGTAATCCTTGCGGCCTCCTTCAGTCGAAGGCTGTAGGGTTTTCTGTCCACAAATTCCAAGGGGTTGGGCGAGCTCAGGCCGGCGTCGAGTTCAACGTACTTCCCATCGTCGAACAGCATGGCAAGGCGAGACTCGGAACTCATTTTAAGATGGTAGTTGCACTTGGGGCAGCAGAGGAAATTCTGTTCGAGGTCTTTTTTCCAGAGAATCTTTTTGCAGGACGCGCACTTGGTCCATAGCCCTTCCGTCTGGACGCGCTTGTCCTGCGGCGCTGTCTAGAGCGGCTTTTTTTCTCTTCGAAACCAGGTCATCGCAGTCGGAAGTCCCTTCCTGGCGCGGCCTCGGGCCGTTCAGCCGGCGCCGCGCTTAGTATTCGATTCCTCGCTGGGCAAGAATGCCTTTCTGGTACGGATGCTTCAGTTCGCGCATTTCGGTGACCATGTCGGCGCAATCGACGATGGCCGGATGCGCGTTGCGGCCCGTCAGGATCACGTGAACCATTTCAGGCTTCTGTCCTAAAACGTCCCGGACTTTAAGCGGGTCAAGCATCTTGTAACTGATCGCGTAATTGATCTCGTCCAGAATAACCAACTCATATTCGCCGCCCAGAATCGCCCGGCTCGCGTACTGCCAGGCTTCTTCAACCATGCGGACATCCTCGGGGTCGGGTTTTTCCACGCCCACCTTTACAAAACCCCGGCCCATGGGAAGAATCTTAATTCGATCCTCGCCGAGCATCCGGCACGCGTCCAACTCGCCATAATGCCAGGACCCTTTGATGAATTGTACCATTAATACCTTAAGCCCCTGGCCGACGGCGCGGAAAGCGGTTCCCAGAGCCGCCGTGGTTTTTCCCTTGCCGGGACCGCTAAAGACGATAATCAAGCCCTTCTTGGTTTCAGGCAAAGTCATTTCCCTTCAAACGATCCGGAATCAGCGCGCGTACGGAAATCCCCGCAGGACGGTGAATCCCCGGTAGATTTGCTCCAGCAGCAGGGCCCGGGCCCAGTCGTGCGTGAAGGTCATCGAGGAAAGGGAGAGCAGTAGATCGGCTTCAGCCCGAAAAGCCGATGAAAAGCCGTCCGGCCCGCCCACGACGAAGGCCAGTTCGCGGGTCCCGCGCACGCCTTGCTGCCCCAGCCACAGGGCAAACTCCTGGGACGTCCACTTGCGGCCCTGCGCATCCAGAAAAATTTTGGTGCTTGTCTTGAGCTTTTCAAGCATGCGAGCTTCAGCCGCCGAAAGCTTTTGGGGGTTCTTCGTTCCACGCCTTTTGGCTTCCGGGATCTCTTCAATCTCGAAATCGCCAAACTTCGCGATGCGCGCCGCGTAGTCACTGACCAGCGCGCGCAAGTGCGGATCTTTGGTCTTGCCTTCCCAAAACACTCGAATGCGCATAGAAGCTATCCATTCATCGATTCGCGCCCGTTTTTCGCAGCCCCGCCCTTAGCTTTTGGGAAGCGGGACGCGCGGCGCGGTTTTCCAAAGCCGCTCAAGATCGTAAAACTCGCGCGCACGCTCTGAAAAGATGTGAACCACAAAACTGAAATAATCCAGCAGAATCCACTCTCCCTGCGCGTAGCCTTCGAGATGCGCCGGGGCGATCCCGGATTCTTTTTTCAGGTGCTCGGAAATGGCGTCGGATATGGCGCGGGTATGGCGCGTTGAAATCCCGCTGCATATCAGAAAATAATCCGTGAAGGAGCAAACCTCGCCAACGTCCAGCACTTCCATGTTCACGGCCTTGTGGTCCTGTGCGGCACGCACCGCCTCTCGCAAATGGCCCCTCATTGTCCTCCACTCGATCGGTTTGCCGAACTGTAAAGCCCTGCTTTCAGTATATATTGTTCCACCAGAGCCGGCACGGCCCCTGCAATCTTATGTTTCCGCCGGAAGGCTTGCCGGATCTCGTGTGAAGCGACCGGGACTTTAACTCCCTCGAGAATGTGCAGGGTGGTTTTGCGCAGGCGGATCAAGCTTGCTGAACCTCGCTTGCGCGGCGTAGCCAGAAGATCCGCGGGAACCACCTTTTGGATTTCACGGCTGTCGAAGCCGGGCCGCGATACAACGATGAAATTAACCAGATTGAGCAGGCGCCTGAACTGTCTCCACTGCGGAAGGTCAAGGAAAGCGTCCATGCCGATCAGGAAAAAAAGCTGGTCTCGCGGGCCAACCTGGCGCCTCAGGCGGCGAACCGTGTCGATCGTATAATGCGGTTCGTGTCTTGAGTTCGGCGCTTCCAGCGCCGAGGGAACCAGCCGCGGATTTCCGGCACAAGCTAAAGTCACCATGGCAAAACGGTGGTGAAATTCGGTGAGGCCGCCGGAAATCTTGTGCGGAGGGCATCCCGTGGGGACGAATAAGATTTTATGCAGGCGGTACTTTCGGAGGGCCGCTTTGGCCGCCTGAACGTGCCCCGTGTGTACCGGATCGAATGTCCCGCCAAAAATTGCAATTTTCACGCCGTTGTCAGTCCACCTGGCTGTCTGGCAAAAGACTTACGGGATCGTCCTGGGAGGAATCGGGCCTGGGAATTGCTTCCAGCTTGGCCCACGCGGCATGCTTGAGCTTTTCGAGGCCTTCGCCCGTGACCGAGGAAATCTCGAAGAGCGGACGCTCTTGTTCCCGGCAAAATTTGCGCAGGGCACTCAGGCGTTTGCCATCGCCTGAAGCGTCCACCCGTGAAGCCACCACCAGCATCGGTTTTTTCGCAATCACCGGGCTGAAGCTCTCGAGTTCCTTCTGAATAATCGAATAGTCTTCGACGGGGTCCCGCCCGGAGTGCTCTGCCACGTCGATCAGATGGAGCAACAGCCGCGTGCGCTCCACATGTTTGAGGAATCGATCTCCCAATCCGCGTCCCTGATGTGCTCCGGCGATAAGACCCGGGATATCGGCCATGACGAAAGTCTTTTCATCATCAATAGCTACCACGCCCAGGCATGGCTCAAGCGTGGTAAAAGGATAATCGGCAATCCGCGGCCGGGCGGCACTGAGCCGCGAGACCAGAGTGGATTTGCCGACGTTCGGAAAGCCTACCAGACCCACATCGGCCAGCAGCTTAAGCTCCAGCTTTAAGGTGCGTTCTTCGCCGGGCTTGCCGGGTTCGGACTTGCGCGGAGCCTGATGCGTGGAGGTTGCAAAACGCGCATTGCCGCGGCCTCCGCGGCCTCCCTCGGCGGCCAGGAAGCGCACGGCCGGAGCATCAAAGTCAAAGAGCTTTTCTCCGGTTGCTTCGTCCCAAACCACAGTCCCTACGGGGAGCGAGATTACCAAATCCTTCCCGTTTTTCCCATGGCGGTTTGACCCTTCGCCGTGCCCGCCCCGCTGGGCGCGAAACTCCTTGTTAAACCGGAATTTCAGCAGTGTATTGTGGTGCTGGGTGCTTTCCAGATAGATGCTTCCTCCGTCGCCTCCGTCGCCTCCGCTCGGTCCGCCGCGGGGAACATACTTTTCCCGCCGGAAAGCAACGCAGCCATTTCCGCCGCCGCCTGCCGCAATATAGATTTTGGCTTCGTCAACAAACACGCAAAAGCACCTTAGAAATCAAAAGTATACACTCTGGGGCATAGCCCCGTCAGCCGCGATTTGGCAATTGGGCTGTGGGTAAGCAAGTGAGCCTGGTGACTTGCGATTTTCAATCGTTCCATTGCCAATCACAAATCAGCGAAGAAGGTCCCAAAGACAGAAAAGGCGGCGGGGATTTCCAAGACTTTTCCCCACCGCCTTCTGGAACTTAGTTTGCCGACGGAACCAGGATGCTGACAAAGCGGCCTTTGCTGCCCCGGTCCTCAAACTTGACGACGCCGGAAACCTTGGCGAAGAGCGTGTCGTCCTTGCCGACGCCGACGTTCTCGCCCGGCTTCAACGGTGTGCCGCGCTGGCGAACCAGAATTGATCCCCCGCTGACCACCTGTCCGTCAAAGCGCTTCACTCCCAGCCTTTGGGCGTT
>JAJYHU010000334.1 GCA_021784615.1 Acidobacteriota bacterium
CAAAGCCGATGGGGAAGAAAACCACCTTCTGATCCGGATTAGCGCGGGCGATCTTCAGGCAATCGAGCGGAGAATAGACGACGCGGACGTCGGCGCCTTGCGACTTCAGCGTGAAAAGGTCGCACTCGGACCCCGGAACGCGCAGCATGTCCCCAAAAGAACAGAAGATCACTCCCGGACGGCGCGCGATGGCGTGGGCTTTGTCAATCAGTTCCAGTGAAGTGACGCAGACCGGGCAGCCCGGCCCATGGACAAGTTCAATCCCTTCCGGCAGCAGGTTATCGATGCCGTATTTGACGATCGAGTGCGTTTGCCCGCCGCACACTTCCATCAAAACCCACGGGCGGGTCTGGATGCGCCGGATTTCCCCGATCAGCTTGCCGGCGATTCGCTCGCTGCGGTATTCGTCGAGATATCTCACGAATTCGGGCCTCCTTCCGGGGAATCTTCCAGTTCGCTGAGATGTCCCATTTCTTCGAGCAGTTGATACGTGCGCGCTGCTTCTTCCGCGTCAACCTTGCTGATGGCAAAACCCACGTGGACCACCACGTAATCGTCCACCTGGGCTTCCGGCGTATATTCCAGGCAGGCTTCGCGGACGATTCCGCCGAACTGCACTTTGGCCATCCGCAATCCGTTCACGTCGAAAGATTCCAGCACCTTGCCGGGAATGCCCAGGCACATGTTAACCTCGCTTGATCAGTTCATCGGCAATAACCGCTTGCCCGAGAGAAATGCCGCCGTCGTTGGGCGGAACCTGCGAATGCAGGAAAACTTCAAACCCGCTGCTCCGCAATTCCTTGACGGCTCGCTTCACGAGAAGCATATTCTGAAATGTCCCGCCGCTAAGGCAAACTTTGTTCAGGCGGCCGGTTGTCCGCAAGCGCCGGCATATTTCCGCGATCACTTGCGCCAGAGTGTTGTGAAATTTGGCCGCCGCCGCGCCCGCGGGCTCGCCTTGCCCTGCGTCCTGCGCCATCCGTTCAATCGCGGGCCGCATATCAATTTCCCAAGGTTCGCCCGAAAGAATATCAAACGGATAGCTGGCGTCAATGTTTTCAAGGGCCGCCATTTCCAGTTCGATGGCCGCCTGGCCCTCGAAATTGATTTCCTGGCGCAGGCCCAGGATGGAAGCCGCCGCGTCGAAGAGCCTGCCGCAAGAGGAAGTCTCGACCGTGTTGATTCCTTTGGCCAGCATGGCTTCAACCAATGTCAGTTTCCTTTGGGGGATTTGCCGGAACAAAGGGATGTCCAAGCCGCTGATCTTTCCGCCGAAGGTTTCACGCAGATAGCTCAAGGCTGAGCGCCAAGGCTGGCGGATTGCCGCATCGCCGCCGGCCAGGGGAACGTAGCGGAAGTGAGCGCGGCGCTCGAAGCCGCCGAAATCCGCCACCATGAATTCGCCACCCCAGATTTTCCCGTCCGTGCCGAAGCCGGTCCCGTCGAAAGCCACGCCGATCACTTTTTCCCGCAAATGATTTTCCGCCATGCAACTGGCGATGTGCGCATGATGGTGCTGCACGCCGGCCTTTTGAAGATTTGGCAAACCCTCGGCGAATTTGGCGCTGACGTAAAGGGGGTGCAGATCATAGGCCGCAATCCGGGGTTCAACGTGAAACAGGTTTTTGAGATTGGCGAGGGTTTCCTCAAAGAAGGCCAGCGTCTCGTAGTTTTCCAGGTCGCCGATATGCTGGCTCAAAATGGCATAGCGATTCTTGGTAAGGCAAAACGTGTTCTTCAGTTCCGCTCCGCACGCCAGGATCTCTTGCATGTTGAATCCCATGTCAATGGGAGCAGGCGCAAAGCCGCGCGAGCGCCGGAAAACACGCTGCTTGCCTTCGAAAATCCGCACCACGGAATCATCCGTCCGCATGTGGATCGCGCGGTTGTGCAGCAGATAGGCGTCCGCGATCCCGTGCAGGCGCGGCCACGCCTCGCGGTTGCGGCTGACAATCGGTTCTTCGCTGGCGTTGCCGCTGGTCATGACCAGGGCATTGAAGGCCGGCGGACTTTCCAACGAATCGCTGAACAGCAAATAGTGCAGCGGGGTGTAGGGCAGCATCACTCCCAGGGTCCGGTTGTGCGGAGCGGCCGCAGGTGAAATTTTCCCGCTCGGACGGCGCGGCAAAATGACGATGGGCCGGCGCGCATCGAGCAACGTCTTGCGATCGGCGTCCGAAACAAGGCAAAACTTTTTGACGGCTTCAATATCCCGGGCCATCAGCGCGAAAGGTTTGTCGCTCCGCCGCTTGCGCTCCCGCAGCTGCGCAACCGCCTGATGATTCTCGGCGTCGCAGGCAAGATGAAATCCGCCAAGGCCTTTGATGGCCAGGATTTTGCCTTCGCCCAGCAGCCGGCGGGCTTCGTGAAGAATCGCAAGGCTGGATATTGGCGAATCAAACGCGATGGGGCCTTGGCGGGATAACACAGCGTCATCCAGCAGGGCCAGCGACGGACCGCAATCGGGACAGGCATTCGGCTGGGCGTGGAAGCGGCGGTCGCCGGGGTCGTCATACTCCGCCTGGCACCGGACGCACATTTGGAACGATGCCATGGTGGTAAGAGGCCGGTCGTAAGGGATGTCCTGAACGATCGTGTAGCGCGGCCCGCAGTTGGTGCAGTTCGTGAAGGGGTAGCCGTAACGCCGGTTTCGAGGGTCCGTAAAATCACGCAGGCAATCATCGCAGGTTGCAACATCGGCCGAGACCAGCGCAAACTTTTGCTCTTCAGAAAGGCTATCGAGAATCCTGAATCCGGGCTCGCCGTTCGGCGCAACTTCTGCAACCGCGACATCCGAGATTTGCGCCAGGGGAGGCGACTGGCTCCGGATGCCTTCCAAAAAGCGGGCCAACATCACGTCGCTGCCCTCGATTTCAGCAATCACGCCGTCGGAGGAATTCAGGACAAAGCCGGATAAGCCCAGCGTTTGCGCAAGGCGGAAAACAAAGGGGCGGAAACCCACGCCCTGCACGACGCCCCGGACGTGGATCTGCTTGCGTTTTCTGGTTGCACTGCGTTCCAGTGGGATCATGGCCAGCGTGCCAGTCCTTGATCACGCGCTTTTAGTTTACCCCATAACGAAAGGACAAGTCAGAGGGCGCCTTTCCGGCTGCCGGCGCGCCGGAGGGCCGCGTCCGGTTGTGAACTCGAGTGTTGCAGTTTCTGCCGTGTGCGGTACACTGGCGACTCAGGAGTCCAAACGAACTTGCGAGGCGATGCATGACGAGACCGGCTGTGTGCTACGTGGGAGTTGACCTGGGCGGAACCAGTTTGCGGGCTTTGGCGGTGGATGGCGAGAACAAGATTCTGGCGGTCAAGAAGGTGCGGACGCTGCGCGGCGGGGGGCCGGGCCGGCTGATCAACAGAATTGCGACGCTGGTTGAAGCGACGCTCCGGGATGCGGGCGTAAGCCGCTCCAGGGTGCGGGCCGTCAGCGTCGGCGCGCCCGGGCCGATTGACCGCGTGCGGGGCATTGTTGAAGAAGCCCCGAACCTGGGGTGGAAGAGAGTTCCGCTTCGGGCGGAGCTTCGCCAGTTGCTGCGCGTTCCGGTGTTTGTTGAGAATGACGTCAACGTGGGGCTTATGGGCGAGCATGCTCTTGGCGCGGGCCGCGGCGCCAGGAACGCGGTGGGAATTTTTGTGGGCACGGGCATTGGCGGCGCCCTGATCTTTGACGGCAAGCTTTACGAAGGCAGCCTCGGAGGCGCGGGTGAGATCGGCCACACGGTTCTCGCGATCAACGGACCCCTGTGCGGCTGCGGCCACCGGGGCTGCGTGGAAGCGCTGGCCAGCCGCACCGCCATGGAGCGCGACGTCCGCGCCGCCATCAAATCAGGCCGCAAAAGCAACGTGCTCAAGATCATGAAGAAGAAAAAAAAGGAGCGCATGACCAGCAGCATCATCGTGTCGGCGCTTAAGAAAAATGATGCCGTCATGCAGGACGTGATGAAGCGCGCTCAATTTTACCTGGGAATCCTGGCGGCCAACGCCGTGAACCTGCTCGATCCGGAATGCGTGGTTTTCGGCGGCGGAATCGCCGAGAGGATGAAAGATGATTTTGTGGGCCCCATCCGCGAGACGGCCTATCAATATTTCCTGCGCCGGCCTGACCCTAAAGGCGTCAAGATTGTTTCCGGGCAACTCGGCGATAACGCCGGAGCCTTGGGCGCGATTGTTCTGGCAAGGCAGCGGCTTGAAGCGTGAAGGCCGCTATCCAGGGAGTTGCCAAACAGGTTCGCCGCTCGAAGAGTTTGTTTCCCCATAAACCGAAGATTTTGAGGTAGCGCATGGCGCGAGAATCGAGCACCGTTCGGACCGGCCCCGGTGGCCGGAGTTGGACTATCGGCAACGGCCTGGTGGAGCGCGAGGTTCGCTTTGAGCCCGGCAAGGGCCTGACGACGGCCGGTTGGCGGTCGCTTGTCACCGGGACGGACTTCATGCGCCACGCGAAAGAGCCGGGAGCGGAATTCTCCTTTGTTGCAGACGGACAGCATTTCCGGGGCGCAGGCGGAGGTTTCGATTTCCTGGGAGCGGAAGTTGAAGAAATTGAGCCTCGCGGCAAGGCGCTTCACGTAAGGCTCCAGGCGCGCGCGCAAAAGCTTCAAGTGCGCGCCTCTTATGCCGTCTATGACGGCCATCCGGTGATCCGCAAATGGATTGAAATCCGTCACCTCGCGGACGCTCCAATCACCATCACGCATCTGGTGTTTGAAGAGCTGAATCTGTCGGCGGCAGCGCCTGCGGAGATGCAACTCTCCGCATTTTATGCCGTCCAGCCGCGCGAGCTTTTTATAACGGGCCGGGTGGATGATGCGGCCATTCTTGAGCGCAACGCAAAAACGGGCGAGGGCGTTTGCCTTATGAACGAAGCTCGCGGCTGGATGAAGCGGACTGAAACGCACAGCTGGGGCGGCAACTTCCGCCTGATGTTTGACACCGATCTTTTCCCGTTTGAGCGGCGCATTGCCCCGGGCGAAACTTACGCAAGCGCGAAAAGCTCGATTGCCTTTTTCGTTGACGGCCACCGGTCGCTGGACCCTCGCTGGGTGATTCCCTCTTACACCGCCGGGGTCTTGCACCGCGGGGGCTCTGCTTACCGGCCTCCCTGGATTTACAACACCTGGGTGCCGTTCGGGCGCGGCATCAACGCCGGCGCTGTGAAGGAACTGATTCCGGTTGCCGGGCGCATGGGCTTTGACATTTTCACCATTGATGACGGCTGGCAGGCTGAATACGGCGAGAACGCTGTCAATCTCCAGGCTTTCCCGAAAGGCCTGGATGAAATTCAGTCGCTTGCTGAACGCCACAACATGCGGATGGGTTTGTGGGTTCCGCTGGCCGCCATCAGCGCCAAAACAAAAGTTTATCGGGAACATCCGGAATGGGTTTGCCGTGACGCGAGCGGCCAGCCCAAATTCACGGGCACGGCTTCCGGCATGCAGGCTGTGATGTGCATGGCCACGCCCTACCGCGAAGTTGCGGCCCAGCGGATCAGCGGCCTCATCACGCGGCATCACCTGAAGTATGTGAAGATCGACCTCACCACTGTCTTCAATGCCTATGGCGAATCGCCCGGCTGCTATGCCGCGGGCCACGACCACCAGAGCTGGGCTGAATCGCTTGGCGGCATTTATGAAGGAATGGCGGAAGTGACGGAGCGCGTCTACCGCCGCCACCCGGACGTCCTTCTCGATCTCACCTTCGAACTCTGGGGCCAGAAGCACCTGATTGATTACGGCCTGCTCGCTTCGGGGGATCTCGACTGGATGAGCAACGTGGATGACACCACGCCGGAATCGGCCGGCCCCGTTCAGGCGCGATTGCTGCTCTATCAGCGCTCGCTTGCCATGCCGGCGGAGGCCATGCTGATCGGCAACCTGCTGGCGGAATCGCCGCCCATCGAGGAGCGTTTCTCTACCGCGATCGGCTCCGGGCCGCTGCTGCTGGGCGATCTGCGCAAGCTGAGTCCTGCGCAGCAGGACTGGTTCGGCGGGAAGGTCCGGTGGTTCAAGCGCTTGCGCTCGCGCACGGCCATCACGGAAGGCTTTTTCCCGCTCGGATCGTGGCTCCAGCCGGGCGCAGCCGCTTGGGACGGGTTTGCCCGTCTCAGCCGCAACGGAGAAGGTTTGATTGCGATCTTCAGGAATCAGTCCGGCGTTCGAAAGGTTCTGGTTCAGATTCCCGCATTCTGTGATGGGGAGTTTCGCCTGAACGCCACCATGACGGACATGCCCGCCGTGAAAGCCACGGGCAGGGAGCTGCGGTCGGGAATCGAACTTGCCCTTCCCGCCGAACATCCGGTTGAGGTTTTTGAAATTTCCCGCGCGCACTGAAACTGTGCGAATCCGAACGGCCTCTTTATCAAGCCGTCACGTCTTCACTCGGCCTTGAAATCCGCGAATTACTCTGTGCCTTCTGCTACCATGGAGCCAGCACGTGATTCTCCATCAGCCGGGCAAACAGGCGCGTGCTCAAACCCAACTCAAGAGAGGTCTTACCATGGCAAACGCGGTCGATCGCGACATCACCAAGGAAATCATGATTGCCTACATCGCCCACAGCAACGCGGCAGGCGCGCTGTTTAACCCGGACAGCATCAAGGGTCTGCAATTCGAGTCGGTGTGTGACCGCATCATGAAAATGGTCACGGAGTCTGTCCGCTAGTGTAGCGTCCTGTAATGGAGTGGACAATGTAGCGCCGCCGTCCCGGCGGCATTTGCCGGCAGGACGCCGGCGTTACGGACGTGCCGATTGTCCAGTTATTTCGCGGACGCCGCAGTAGCTGGTAGCGCAGACCGCCGAAATTGCGGTCTGCGGCTTTTCTGTGAACACAAACACCGAACACCCGCGGACCTCAGCCCCGGAGGACGCGCTACTTGCTCCGAATCGCCTGGAACGAGCTGGACGTGATAGCGCGGCTGCTGAGCGAGATGTGCTGCAAATCGACCGATAGCATCGTAGACTACGTAACCGCCGCTTCCCCCATCCGCTGTCCAGTGAGAACCATGCTTCGTCAGGTAATATCCATTTCTGACAGCGTCGAACCCTCCTCGTTTATTGGGCACGGCCAACAACAGTTCCCCGTGAGTGCCATCTGCGGCGTAGACCGCAACGTACAACTCCCCTGAAGTTTTGGACAAGCCAGGTATTGAGCCGACATGGTATCTGACCCAAGCCCAATCGCCAACCTTGAGCTTCACGGGCTTCAGTCCATACTCCTGCACAAAAGGGGCTGCCACTAGACACCCAATGGCTTCCTGCAACCGCTTGGGCACCCATTCTGCAGTTGTGCTGTCCGCCTTCTGGGCAACTGCGGACTGAACGGCGATCAGTAGCACAAAGCACAAGGCCAGCATTGATCCCCGCCGGGTCCGAGAGATCAAGAACGATGTATGCGATTTATTCAGAAGCATTCCAATCTCCTGGCTGTTCATGGTCCATAGGTGACAATGTACTTGTACGGTGACGGAGTGTTGTACGGACCGGAAACGGTATGCACTTTGCATCCCCAGAAATCGTGCCCAGCCTTAACTTGCGCCGCCGTTCGCATGTTGTACAAGATCGCGCCGTGCGTTGGATCAACTCCGTTCAACATCTCCCTGACGGCGCGTTCTGCTATCGGCAGCATAGCTTTGGCGCCTCGCATGTTTGGAGGAGCCATACTCGCGTGTTTGCCGACATTCGCTCCCCATTTCGCGATTCCGTTCAGTCGAACGTGTGCGATCTTGTCGCGTGCATTGGCAAGCGAGTCGTTCTCCTTCGATGAATCGGTCTCCCCACAAGTCTCGCCGCAAAGCCGGTAGCGCAGAGTCTCGGTGTCAAGAGACTCTGCGGGTTTTCGTTGAATCCTATTCGCGTCCGCTGGTCGGCGGGCAGGAGGACGCGAGCCAGT
>JAJYHU010000364.1 GCA_021784615.1 Acidobacteriota bacterium
GCCCTGGATGCCGGGGAAAACAGTCTTGTCGAGATCTTTGGCAAATTGAGCCTTTGAGAACACCATGCCGCCGCGAGGCCCGCGCAGCGTCTTGTGGGTGGTGGTGGTGACAAAGTCAGCGTGCGGGAACGGGCTCGGATGCAGATCTGCCGCCACCAGGCCCGCGATGTGCGCCATGTCAACCATCAGCAGCGCGCCGGACTGCTTTGCAATCTTTCCGAACCGTTCAAAGTCCAGGGTTCGCGGATAGGCGCTTGCCCCGGCCACAATCAGCTTGGGCCGATGCTCCATGGCCAATCGCTCAAGCTCGTCATAGTCGATGGTTTCGCTTTCTTTGCTGACGCCGTAGGAAACAATCTTGTACAGCTTGCCGGAGAGGTTCAGCGGATGTCCGTGCGTCAGGTGGCCGCCGTGGGCAAGGCTCATGCCGAGCAGCGTGTCGCCGGAATTGAGGACCGTCATATAGACGGACTGGTTGGCCTGGGCGCCGCTGTGCGGCTGGACGTTGCAGTGCTCGGCATTGAAAAGCTTCTTGGCGCGCTCAATGGCCAGGGATTCCGCGACGTCTACGAATTCGCACCCGCCGTAGTAGCGCTTGCCGGGCAGCCCTTCGGCGTACTTGTTGGTCAAAACGGAGCCAAGCGCCTCCAGCACCGCCTCGCTGACAAAGTTTTCGGAGGCGATCAGCTCGAGCGTTTTGGCCTGGCGCTCGACTTCGTGGCCAATCGATTGGGCAATTTCCGGGTCCACCTCACTGAGAGTTCGAGTGCGGGGAATCTGGGCCATAATGTTTTCTCCAGCTTCTTGTGGGTATAAATTGCAGGGCTTCCTTCAAAATCTTGAGTGAATGATCATCCTTGAATAAACATTCTATCGGAGCCGGCTCGACTTGGCAATCGTTCGCCCAGGCCGATTCTACCCTCCGCAGGAACAGGCGGCGATGGTCGTCTATACGATCAAGGACTCGGACAAGTACGAACGAGAGGCGTTGCAGCAGGCACTTCAACGCGCGCGGGAGGCGGCCCATGACATTGCCACCACGATGCATGTCCAACTGGTCAAACTGGATAGTGTCAGGGTAAGCAGCTTGCAGCGCGCCTACCCCATGAGAAGCGGGCTGACGCCTCTCTATGGTTTGCCGTACCGCTTTTATTCAACAACGAGCGATGAAGTGCAAATTTCCGCCAACGCGTTCCTTGAATACACGTTCAAGTAATGCTTCCCGCGCCGGCTTTCAGTGCGTGATCAGAGGAAGTTGCCGTCAACCGTGAAACGGTTGCCCTACGCATTTTGTGAAATGGGGAAAACACTGCGATAGCTGGAGGCGCGGGGGAGAATCGAACTCCCGCATAAAGGTTTTGCAGACCTCTCCCTTACCACTTGGGTACCGCGCCTGATTGGAGCGGGAAACGGGATTCGAACCCGCGACTTCGACCTTGGCAAGGTCGCACTCTACCACTGAGTTATTCCCGCCCAAAAAAAAGGGGACCACTACGTTACCAAAAAATTATAGGAAGCGCCAGGGTTCCGTGTCAAGCAACTGAACTCTTCCAGTATAGCAGTGAAACGGGAATCCGTTGAGTGGTGATAAGGGCTAAAACAGGAACTCTTTGGCGCGGGGAATGGAACGCGAGGGCCGGAGGATGGGTTTTGCCTGTCCAATCTTGGCCCTGGAGCGCGTGATTCCCGTCCGTTCCAGCAGACTTGATGATTTTCTTCTTTTTCACGGAACGGACCTTGCATTTATCATTCAAAGGCGAAATACTGGTGTGAAGGGTCGTGGCAGCGTCCGGGCTTGTTCGGGTTCACGAAAAAGGGAGCGCAATGGAAAAGGCGACTTTCGGGGCAGGATGTTTTTGGGGCGTTGAAGCCAGATTCCGGCAGGTTCAAGGCGTTGTTTCAACGGCGGTTGGGTACATGGGGGGAGCGCTGGACAGCCCGACTTACCGTGATGTGTGCACCGACAGGACGGGCCATGCGGAGGTTGTCCAGGTCGAGTACGATCCCGAGAAAGTTTCTTACGACGCGTTACTTAGCATTTTTTGGGATTTGCATGATCCTACGACGCTGAACCGCCAGGGGCCGGATGTCGGCACTCAGTACCGCTCCGTGATTTTTTACCATTCGCCGGATCAAGAGTCGCGGGCCCTCGCGTCTAAACATGTCCTTGAACGAGCCGGGATTTACCAACGGCCCATCGTGACGGAAATCGCGCCGGCGTCGGAATTCTGGCGGGCTGAAGAATATCATCAGCAGTACTTGGAAAAACGGGGCCTGGCCCATTGCTCGCTTTCATGACCCGTTCGTTTGAGAATCTACAGAACGCCCGCCGCCCCGCCGGGCTTTGCCGCGAGTGCCGGCACCGGCGCACGATTTGCTCTGACCACGGATCGGTTTTTTATATGTGCGGGCGGGCGGCAAACGATTCCCGCTTTCCCCGCTATCCACGGCTCCCGGTGCTTGAGTGCACCGGCTTTGAAATGGAACCCGCCGCCAAGGAACCTTGACGGTTCAAAGCCTGTCTTGCGTGCTGTTGCGGTGTCCGTTAAGGAATGATCCAACACGCGGATGATATCCGTGATACACTTTGTGGAAAGCTAGACCCTGGAAATAACTTAATCGGCGGACAGAAAGGCAGGTTTCTTGGTATGAAGGTGCTTCTGGTTTATCCTGAGTTTCCGGATACGTTTTGGAGTTTCAAGCACGCGCTGCCGTTCCAGGGTAAGAAGTCGGCATACCCTCCGCTCGGACTTCTGACTGTTTCCGCGCTTCTGCCTGCATCGTGGGAGAAACGCGCCGTCGATCTGAACGTGCGCCCCCTGAAGGAAGCGGAGCTTGATTGGGCCGACATCGTCTTCCTAAGCGGCATGATGGTGCAAGGGCCTTCCATGAAGGGTGTCATCGCAAGGTGTAAGGAGCGTGGGCTGCGAACCGTCGTGGGTGGTCCGATCGGAAGCGCCCAGAGTCCCGATACCGCCGACGCCGATTGCATTGTCGAAGGCGAGGCCGAAGAACTTATTAGCCAGGTGGCTCAGGACCTTGAGTCGGGCTCTCTACGCGCCCACTACAAAGCGCCTGCTCTGCCCGATCTGACCCAGGTGCCTCTGCCGGACCTTCGTCTGGTGAGCCTGAAGAAATACAGCGCCATGGCTGTTCAGTATTCCCGCGGCTGCCCCTTTACCTGTGAGTTCTGCGATATCATTGAGATTTATGGGCGGCGCCCCAGAACCAAAACGCCCGAGCAGGTCTGTGCGGAATTTGACCAGATTTACGATTTGGGCTGGCGCGGCCGAGTGTTCCTGGTTGATGACAACTTTATCGGGAACAAGAAGAACGTCAGGAAGCTCTTGCCGGAACTCGTCAAGTGGATGCGGGACCATAAGTATCCCTTCTCCTTGCTGACGGAAGCCTCGCTCAATCTGGCGGAGGATCCGGACCTTCTTCAGCTCTTGCATGACGCCCATTTCAACAGCGTCTTTCTGGGCATTGAGACCCCTTCAGCGGAGAGCCTGAAGGAAACCACCAAATTCCAGAATCTGCGCAAGGACCTCCTGGAAAGCGTCAAGCTGATCCAGTCCTATGGGCTTGAGGTCATGGGCGGGTTCATCGTCGGTTTTGACAACGATCCCCCGGACATTTTTGAGCAGCAGATTCAGTTTATCCGTGATGCCGCAATCCCCATTTCGATGGTGGGGCTTCTCAGCGCCTTGCCCAACACCCAGCTCTGGCGCCGCCTGAAGGCGGAGGGACGTCTGCTGAAGGAGAGCCTAGGAAGCAACACCCTTCTCGACATGAATTTTATCCCCCGGATGGATACCCAGGAACTGATCGAGGGTTACCGAAACATCCTGAGCACGATTTATTATCCGGGAGAATACTTTAACCGGGTGCTGACTTTTCTTTCCCACCTTGGTTCCACCGCAAGTCCTCCCATCGTTTTCTCGGATATCGTGGCGGTGGCTCGATCTCTGTGGCGGCAAGGCTTGCGGAGCGACTACCGTAAAGAATACTGGAAATTCATGGGTCGCGCTCTGCACCGCCATCGGCATCACCTAGATAAAGCCTTTACGTTGGCGATTATCGGGCACCACTTCTTTGAGTTAACTGGCACGGCAGACTCGAAAAGCTAGCAACTGAGGAAGCTCTTCTGCCGCAGGCCTGCAGCAGACGCCCTAGCGGCGGGTCTCTGTCTGCGTTCGTCCCGGGTAAACCTGCCTGTTATTGATGTAGGGGGAGGTGAACCGTGAAAACCGAGCCTGCTCCCAATTCACTTACACAATCAATCGATCCCCCCATGGCGCGTACAATTGCGTGGGCGATGGCTAGTCCCAGCCCGCCGCTTGGGGTTTCGCCCGGTTTCGCTTCCGAGTAGCCGGGTTGTTCGACCCGGTAGAAGCGTTCAAATATGTGGGCGTGGTGCTCGGGCGGGATTCCGATGCCCTGGTCCCCAAAGTGAATGGAAACCATTCGGCCTGTGGCCTCTAATTGAACCTTGATGGAAGTATTTTGCGGAGAATACTTAATGGCGTTTTCAAGAAAGATCACAAAGATCTGCCGCAGAAAGACCTCATCGCCCAGATAAGGGCAATCCTGATTTAATTCACGTTCAATGGCGATCTGCTTTGTCTGCGCCAGCGGCGTAAGAAGCACGCAGGCTGCTTCCAGAACTTCGTTGATATAGAGCGGGTCGCTGGCCAGCCGGAGTTGCCCCGCGTCGGCCATGGAGAGCGTAAACAGCCCTTCGACGATCCGCCCCAGCTTCTTCAGTTCGTTATCCATCACCCGAAGAGCTTCGTGGTACTGCTTGGGTTCGCGCGGCTCGGCGAGGAGCAGTTCCGTTTCGCCCCGTAGCACTGAAAGAGGCGTCCGAAGCTCATGCGAGGCGTCGGAAACGAACTGGCGGAGCTGGCCGAGCGATGAAGCCACACGGTCAAAAAGCCGGTTGAAGGTTTCTGCCAACCGGCTGAGTTCATCGCGGGGCGTGGTGACGGGAAGGGGTTGCCACAATTCCTGGGGGTTCGAGTTCGCGGCCTGCTCCGTCATGCGTTCCGCGTGCCGCGTAAAAGTTGCGATCGGCGTCAGGCTCTTGCCGACGTACCAGGTGGAAACCAAGGCGGTGACCAAGAGGCTCAAAGGCAGTAAGACCAAAGCGATTCCTCTAAAAGTCCCCAGAGTTCGGTCCGCAGTAAGGGTTGGCGTCGCCACGACCAACAACTCCTGCTGGTTCCCTCGGCGGAAGGGGATGACCGCAAGTCTTAACCTGTCGCGGCCGCGTTGATCGAGAGTCCAGAAGACTGTTCGGGACCCGGCCCAGGGGATGGCGCCCCGGTCGAGCACTCCCGCCGGAAGGTTTTTCGACCGCTGAAGGATGTTCCCGGAAGAATCCACCAACTCAAAATATTCGCCGGGAAGATTGAGTTGGTTGACGTCGTCTTCATCAGCGGGGTCGGTGACGAGGTCGGAGATGACGGGGCGCGCAGCTTCCAAAAGTTGCCGGTCCAACTGCGTGTGCACTTCCCGGGAGAGGAGGATGTAGAGGCCCGCAAAACATCCCGTAAGCAAGACGCCCACGACTGCGCAGAACATCAGCATCATCCGGCGTCGGAGGGACCAAGCGCGCATCATTCCTCGGAACGAAGGGAATAACCGAGACCGCGGACCGTCCGGATCAGTTTGGGGCTGTGGTCCTGGTCGATTTTCTGGCGCAGGCGGTTGATGTAAACCTCCACAAGATTGGTCTCGCTGTCAAAATGGCAGTCCCAGACGTGTTCGACAATTTCGCTGCGCGTTACTGGATCCGGTGAGCGCAACATCAGGAATTCCAGCAAGGCGAATTCCCGCGAGGTCAGCGGAACCCCCGACTCTCCGCGCTTCGCTCTGCGCCGATGCCGGTCGAGCTCAAGGTCCGCGCATCGGAGGGTTGCCGCGGTTTTGCCAAACCCCCGCCGGATGAGGGCTTGAACACGCGCCTCAAGTTCAGCCAAGGCAAAAGGCTTGGTCAGATAATCGTCTGCGCCGGCATTCAGCCCTTCCACCCGTTGTTCAACAAGGCCTCGCGCCGTCAACATTAGGATCGGCGTCTCCATGCCGCCCTGCCGCAGTTGCCGGCAAACCTCGATGCCGCTCACGCCGGGGAGTCTGATATCCAGCAGGATTGCATCATAAGGCTCGGTAGCCGCCAGATCAAGACCTTGTTCTCCGGTTGCCGCAACATCCACGGCGTAACTTTTCTCACGCAAGGCCCGGGCGATGAAACTCGCTACCTTGCGCTCATCCTCAACCAGCAGAATGCGCATGGGCACCTACCCCCGACCATTATACGACTGCGGCGTTGGGGAATTGGAATAGACTGTGCGAGCCCGAACTTCATCCCTGGGGGAGAAGTGTTTGCAGATTGCCCCGATGCAAATTGGAAAGGCCTATTTTTCTACGATGGGGTCTGAAGAAGGTAATAGGCGTAGGAACGGGGGTATTATCCTCCCTTGAGTTCAGTGAGAACCTGGCGCCCGACTTCCTTTAGTGTTTCCATCACGGCGACTCCCTGCACCGCAACCGCTTCAAACACGGGCTCCTGTTTTCTGATGAGCCGCTCCTTCAGAACCTCGACGGGAAGGGCGTTCGGCAGATCACGCTTATTGAATTGCAGAACGTAGGGGATCTTTGCGAAGTCGTATCCATGCTCTTTCAGGTTGATTTGCAGGTTATCAAGCGCTTCGTCGTTGGCATCCATGCGCTCTTCCTGGGAGTCGGCGACGAAGACGACGCCATCAACCCCGCGCAGAATAAGCTTGCGGCTTGCGTCATAGAAAACCTGTCCAGGAACGGTATAGAGATGAAAGCGGGTTTTGAAGCCGCGCACGGTTCCGAGTTCCAGGGACAGGAAGTCGAAGAAGAGAGTCCTTTCGGTTTCCGTGGCGAGAGAAATCATTTTGCCACCGGACCTCTTTGCTGTCTGGTCAAAGATCCATTGCAAGTTGGTGGTTTTGCCGCCTAGCCCGGCGCCATAGTAAACGATCTTGCAGTTGATTTCCCGGGAAGCATAATTGATAAAGCTCACGTGCTTGGACCCTCATGGTTCAGTTGGGCATAGGCCTGCGCCTTTGAGTGCAGTCAAGACCTCGCATATGGGAGCTATCGTCCAAACGTTAAAGCAACTTGGGGTTTTTGTGAGGGAAACCCTGCAACCGGCTCGCATGGCCGAGTCGCATCACGCACTCCGGCAATGACTTATAGGATGGCGCGAAGGACTGAAAGCCTTCCCAAAACGTGAGGAAATCGCTCCAACCCACGCCGGCGTCTAACCTCCTTGTTCAAATTTGCCGAAAATAAAATCGTTGAGCATATTCATGCCGAAGACCGATGGGGAGCTTTGAGGGAGTTTTGAGAAACGCGGCCCAAAGCTGCGCTCATGCTTAACCGGATGGGGTTATCTTGCAGCATCGCGGCATGCCGCACTTGCATTGCCGAGCTTTCGGAAATGAGAATTCGGACCTATGAGCAAGCCACAATCCTCCCATAAGCTTTCCCGGCGGCGAAGCGCCCGCATCCTCCTGCGGGTGCCGTTGCTCATTGGCAAATTCGGGGCGGCTTCTCCAACCGAGTGGGAGAGCGTTGAAACGGTGATGCTGAGTCTGCATGGGGGCATGCTGCGAACTCGCCAAAATCTTGCGGTTGACACTTCCATCGAGATCCGCATGAGGAGCAAGGACCGGACGGCGCACGCCCGCATCGTCTGGAAGTCTTCAAAGCCCACGCCCCACGGCATTGAACTCGGATTCGAGATTACGGACGATCCCTCATTCTGGGAAATCAGATTTCCTTCAGAGCCCCGGTAAACTTCCTGCGATTCCGCCCGAGCGCTTCTCGGAATTTTGAGCCAAAACT
>JAJYHU010000103.1 GCA_021784615.1 Acidobacteriota bacterium
CCCGAGGGCTCAGGTGTTCTGATTCTGGCTGACGACTATCCGCGCGAGACGACCGGCATTGATCCAATGGTTTTCCGCGGCGCAGCCAAAAAACGTCTGCGGCTATACGTGGAGTTTCCATCCTCGGTTCCTGGCCTGAGCCTTGGCGCGCCGCAGCATGTGGAGCGCGGATTTTACCAGAACCTCCTGGACCGCGTGGTGGTCAATTCAGCGGCTTTTGGGCCGGAGCTCCAACGGCTGCGGATTTTGGCGCTGCACGATTGCGTTTACGTCCCGGCCTCCGTGCCGTCGGCTGAACTGGTTCTGGCGCGGGTGGCGGGGTTTGACACGGCGGTTTACGGGATCCCCCAACAGGGCGTCCATCCCATTCTTTTCAAGCACCCGGATAGCGACATCCTTGTCGCCACCACGAAGCTCAGTGAATTTGTGAAAGGGCGTTACGCGCCCTCCGCGGCCTGGCCACACGTCTGGCGATGGATTTTCGAGTGGCTTTCTCCCCGCGAACGATTTGCCGCGCTCCATTGGACTCCGGCCGTCCATCCGGCTTTTGGAAAGAATGAGCCCCTGCCCGCCGCGGCTGAGCTCGATGCATTCCGCAGCGGCGTCAAGTGGTTTTCGAGCGGAAAGCAGCTCCCTGTGGCGGACGGGCAGCCGGGAAGCAGCCCGCCGGCCGCCGTGGCGGCCGGGCCGGGCAGTCGCTCGGCGTCAGGCGACGGACGCGGCGGAGTGTACGAAGGGGCCTCAAGCGTCATCGAATGGGACGGGAGCCAGCGGGTGGGCCGGGGGCTTCGCGCCGACTGCGCCGGTGAAGTTTCGATGTCCATGGCTTTTTCAGGCGTGATCGACCGGAAGCCGGAGAGCCGCGCCATTGCCCGCAACCTGAACGACTTTATCTATTTCACTTCGCCGCTTGCTCAGGGGCCGCGCAACGATCCCGCGGCAGCTTCTTTCGGCCTGGTGGGCTGGGGCACGCCGAGTTCGCTCGGTACCTATTACGGCGACGACAACGCCCGGAGCATGCTGGGCACCATGACGGCGGCGGGCCTGTTGCGCTCCAGCCGCTGGGATGAAAAAGTGCTTCGCTGCCTGCTGGCCAACCTGCGGACAACCGGTGCGCTGGGCTTCCGCCGCAATTCGCTGAAGGAGAGCGAGCTTGAAAAACGCGGCTGGCGGCATTTCTATGATGAGAAGCTGGTGAACATTCACCCGCACTTTGAGGCCTACCCGTGGGCTTGCTTCCTGCGAGCGTATGAGAAGACCCATTACGCGCCCTTCCTTGACCGCGCCCGGACAGCCATCCGCATGACCATGGAAGCCTACCCGAACCACTGGCGCTGGACGAACGGCTTGCAGCAGGAGCGCGCCCGGATGCTGCTGCCGCTTGCCTGGCTGGTTCGCCTGGAAGACACCGCCCAGCACCGCGCCTGGCTCAAGCGCGTCGGGCAGGACCTCGTTTCGTTCCAGGTTGAGTCCGGGGCCATCCGGGAAGAAGTCGGGTCTCTCGGAAAGGGCCAATACGGCCCGCCGAAATCGAATGCAAAATACGGGACTAACGAGGCGCCCCTGCTCCAGCAGAACGGCGATCCGGTGTCCGACCTTCTCTACACCACCAATTACGCCTTCCTGGGCCTGCATGAGGCGGCGGCCTCAACGCGCGACCCGCTCTACGTCCGCGCGGAAGATAAACTCGCCGGGTTTTTGTGCCGGATCGAAATCCGTTCGGAGCAGCACCCGGAGCTTGCGGGCGGCTGGTTCCGCGCCTTTGATTACGCGCGCTGGGATTATTGGGCCAGCGGGTCTGATTGGGGTTGGGGCCCGTGGTCGATTGAAACCGGCTGGACTATGTCCTGGATCACTTCGGTGCTGGCCATGCGCCACCTGCGGACGTCGCTGTGGGAACTCACCGGCCGCTGCGATCTCGGCGCGCACCTCAATAAGCTGGTTTCCATCATGTTCAGCAAGGCCGGGTGAGGTGCTGTAACGGCGATCTATGGCGACCGCGGGCTCCATTGGTAGCGCCATCACGCTTTTTGTGACGTGGGCTTTGGTGATTCGTACAGTCCGACGGCACCCGCACCAGTGCTCCGCTTGCTGGCTTGGCACCCATAATTTGTAATCAGTAGCTCAGTGGTCTTTCGCCGCCGAAGCGAATTGGCGGCCAGGATGCTGGACCGATTCACCTGAAAATGGTTTCCGAGCCCCGCGTACAGATCTCGCACACAAAGGTGATCGGCATTTGAAACCATGAACGCCGCACCCCGTGCGGCGGCTCTCTTGAGCGCTGCCGCTAGCTTTACCTGGTCCGACCAGGAAAACAGGCTGGAATTGTACTTTAAGAAGTTGTTATTGTTGTGCATCACGGTATAGGGCGGGTCGGCGAAGATAAAGTCGCCTGTTGCCGCCCCGTCGATAGCCACCTCAAAGTCAACATGCCTTATCGAAGCATGCCGCAGGCATTTGGACACCACCTCTAGATACCCATCAGGGTACGCGACGAGGTTTTTAGTGCCAATTGGAACGTTGAAGTCGCCCTTCAGGTTGACCCTGTAGATCCCGTTGAAGCATGTCCTGTTAAGGTAAAGGAAACGTACCGCCTGGTCAACTGAGCCTGTCGGCCGCATTGCGCGGATGCGGTAGTAGAGTTTCTCGCTATGCTTCCGCTGAAGGTCGCACAGTTGCTGGTCAATCGTTTTGGCGTGTTTTTTAAGGCACTGATAGACATTTACAAGGTCTTTATTCGTGTCGGAGAGAAGCGCGCAGCGCGGAGCGAGGTGAAAAAAAACAGCTGCGCCGCCAAGAAACGGCTCCAGATACCGCTGATACGTAGATGGAAATAGGGGGCTGTATCGGCGCACGAGCCACCTTTTCCCCCCAGGCCATTTGAGGAATGGTTCAGGCATTGACTTCCTCGGCGCCACCAACCTCCTCATCAATAATGGGATTTTCGCGCGCCTCCCTAATGCGCTTTAGCAGTTCCTCATGAATGAAGTCAATGTACTCAAAATCCTCAACCCTGTACCGCCTCTCCTTTGCAGGATGTGCTGGTATTCGCCTAAGTTCGTTAATCTGGTCCATCCATTTGAGATTCTTAGCAAGCCCCTTCTGCCCGGACTCCGGGATGTTGAAAACCGACTTGAATAAACTCCAGTTTTGGCGATTTTCGACGATCCTCTTCATTTCGACGACCTCAAGGTACGTCTCAAGTGGCAGTCGTTCATCTACTTCGTAATCGAGGGACCGCTTGTACGCCTCGGCTTTAAGTGCCTTGTCAGTGACTCCCCTGTACCAGTAAGCATCCTTATCATCCCCGTACTTGGTGCGGAAGACGGCGAAGATATAGCCACGCATTTCTGACACGATATCTTTTAGCTTTGCGTCGGCCTCCTGAATTCTCTCCTCCGACTGTTCTTGTTCCCAGTTCTCCATGCCCTCGGGTTCAAAGTCTGAATATTTAGCCTTAATCATCCCGCACAAGCGGTAATAATACTCTGGTGGTCCGCCCGAGCCGAATTTCACCTGGAATGCCGCTTTGATCTGGGAAGCGTTGTTTGACTCGAGGAACTCGATAACAGGGCCCATGTACTCCTCGATCTCAATCATTATGTCCTCAACTGCCATCTCTCTCGCGTCCGCAGCTGTGTTCGCCTCCCAATATTCGATAAGGGCCCCGAGCAGCATGATGTAGCCTTGGACGGCGACATTTGTGCACAGGTAGCCGTCGCGTCCATTCTCCCACTCGGTAAGGTTGGCATTTCGCACGAAACCGAAGTACTCGTTTAGGGCTGACCTCGCTCGGTCCAGGGTCTCCATATCATTGCAGCCACAGAGAGGGCCTAGCTCGTAGTTAGTGTTGTTCAGCACTGCCCGGCCAAGAAGCGCCGAGCGGCGCAAAGCCTCCTTTAGTGCTGGGATGGTTAAACAGGCCCTGCTCGTTGAAGGCATCCCTTGCTGGGTAATGCGATTGTAAAAGGGTTCGCCGGCGTCCGCGTTTAAGTAATTGATCAGTCGTGCGCTAATTGCGCCGACTCGCTCGCTGGGGACAGCAGAGCCCCATTTAAGCTCACCCTCAAGGTCGTCCAGTAGATGCTTGGGCACCGACTTCTGTTCGTGGTTGATGGTAACAAAGAGGTTGGCCTCTTCCACCTTCGGAAGCATCTCGAATGCAACGACGATCACATTCTGGTCGAGATACTTGTCGTCGATATGTGAAAACCCGTAAAGACGGTGTTGACCGTCGATAATCCAAGCCGACCTGTAGCGGTCCGGCAAATAGAGCTTTCCGAAAGCCACTCCGGCGTCGTCATCCTGGGCGGTCTTGTCAAACCGTACCCCGCGAGTAAGATTGATAATCAAGTTGTTGGGGAAATATCCTCCCGCCTTAATGAAGTCACCAATGCTGCGCATCCTGGAGCGGCTTACAAGCCGCTGGTAAGTTGGCGCGCCTTCAGGGTCGTTGAGCGACCGGTGGTTGACGAAGGAGATTTTTAGTAGATGACGCGGTGTTGTCACGAAGCAGTAAAATGGCTTCCCGCCCAACCTGCCCCTGACCGCGGGCACCGTTTTATGGCTAAGTCCGGGGATTTGCTGGTCCTTTAGGAACTCAGCGAGAAATTGATACCGGGCGGCTTTGCCCAGATGATCCGCAATTTGCGCGTAGTACCGGAGTTCTCGCTCCGTTATGATACGAATGTTTTCGCCAAGTGCACGCTGCTTATCTGGAACTGACCAAATAATATTCTCTGTGACAAAGAGCCAGATAATTTTCAATCTTATATCTGGGCCGTAATGCTTACGTACTGCACCCGAAATCGGGCCCTTGAGGTTTGCGAACTCCTCGATGTCCTTTTGGAGACTGCGCTTCGTCAACTTCTCCGACGCTTTGCACTCCGCTACTACTACTGTTTCATCATCCTTGCCGAATACGTCAATCTGCTTGCGTAAAGACTCCGCACCCTTTCGCTCGATAAGTACTATAAAAGACCGGCCGTCACTAATTTCGGGGTACCCCAGCTTGAAGAGCAGCATCCAGAATCGGTTTTCAAGCCGCTCATCAATTTTCTTCTCGCGCTTAACTTTTGTTAGTCGCTTGAGTTTTCGATCCAGCTGCCACCCGTCAGCCTCGTACGAAGGGACGTCGTCGGGACGAATGGATTTTTCGTCAAACGGCTTCCGCCTCCTCACGGCTTCTCTACGAATGCGAGAGGAATCGGTCAGCAGCGGGCCGAGGTATTCAACTGCTTTGTTATCATGTGTCATTGAATTCCTTGAGAGAGCTATTTTGCGCTGTTGCCTTCTATGGAGTGGTCCTACCGCTTAAATCACTTTTCCCGCGAGGCTATGGCCGTCGCGCGATCACCGCCAAATCAAGATAACGGTATATACCGCGCAGGCTTCAAAAGCAAGAGGGACGGGCTTTGAGGCCCGGAGGGCCGGAAGGTTTTGGCGATGCGGGCGGACGCCCGGTAGGAATTTCTTTCGCCCCGCTGGGGCCCGGTTGGTCGGTTGCGGTTTGCGATCCCACGGCTTACGCCATGGGCTAAAGTCTATCGCCCCCTCCGGGGGCTTGGTTGATGCGCACCTGGAACGCGACCGCCGCCCAAGCAGGGCGGACGCCGTCCGCCTCTACGTGCGAGGGGGTGGGCGCACAGCGACCTAGTGATGACTGAAATCACCACATCCTATATTCGATGGTTGGATGGCCTGTCCGGACGATAAATTTATTTGATTCAAGCTATTGAAATAAACACGTCCGGACGGCCTAAGAACTTTGAGAGGCGAAAATGGCGGGGATTTTTAATTGATTCGGGAATGAGAGAACGTTACTGGGGCTGGATTGTTCTGGGAGGCGTGGGGGAAACTCAGAATCTGAATGCGCACCGGCGTCAGGCCTGCCTGCAAGAATCCCAAGCGTTTGGCCGCTCCCATGGAGACGTCCAGAACGCGGCTGCGAGGTACCGGGCCGCGGTCATTGACTTTTAGGACCAGGGTTCGGTGGTTTGCCAGATTCGTGACCTTAATCTTGGTTCCCAACGGCAACTCGCGGTGGGCGCAAGTAAGGGCGTTCTCATTAAAGAGAGCCCCGCTGGCCGTCTGGTTCCCCTGGCATTCGGGTCCATACCAACTGGCCACGCCAAACTGGCTGTATACGGTTGAGGCCGACGAGGCCTTCAGCATCTTCATCTCAGGGGATCTAGCTTCAGATCGCACTGACAGCGCCACTAAGGCTGCCACCGCGCAACCTATCACCAGATTTCTCATTCAACCTCCATTTGATTTATTCCCCGCCAGCCAATTCATTGCTTGACCTTGTTACCATCTTGCTTTTGGCTGGGGTTGTATATCTACGGTACGGAATGGCGGGAAGAGGTGTCAAGCCTAATCACGTCAACAACCTACCGACCGGACGGTAAAGGTTTTCGGAAATTTCGCGAACTTGCTGCCGGCCCTTATCCGCGCGCCCTCCGAACTTTGACCCAAGGCGGGCGGCCTTGGCTTCAGAACGCCGCTGGTGGCGCGGGGCGGGCGGCGGACAAGCGTGGTAGGGCTGGCGGCAAAGCCGGCCGCGGGGCCTGGCTGATAAGGATGTCCGGGGCAAAAGGCGCGCGGCTGTTGCGACCCGGCAATCCATCAATCGCCGGAGACAATTGGGCGGGGGTAGCGGCCAGCTTGCCCCGCTCAAGCGGCGGCAGAGAGCGCCTTCGAAGTTAAAATGACCCGCTATCCGGCGTAGTTGACGCTCCGCGGCTTTTTCGCGTACAGTACAGTTTCAAAAACCGGCGCTCCACCGAAAGAACCGAGCCGATGCTGTGCAAGCTACCCTCGGATTGAGCCATGAGGGGTGGGGCCCTCTTTCCTAATGCTGGAACCACTACGATCCTTCCGAAAGCTTTCCGCTTTGCTCCTGGCCATCGGCCTGGCTCATTCCGCCCTGGCGTTCGAGCCCGTGGCGGGCCGGCATGGGATGGTGGTGACAAGCGATCCTTTGGCCTCGCAGGTGGGCGTCCAAATTCTTAAAGCAGGCGGCAATGCCGTGGACGCCGCGGTGGCCGTGGGTTTTGCCCTGGCTGTTGTCTATCCTTATGCCGGGAACATCGGCGGGGGCGGTTTTATGCTGATCCGCATGGTCGGCGGCAAGAAGACGCTGATTGACTACCGGGAAGAAGCGCCGGGAGCGGCCACGCGCAACATGTACCTGGACGCGCATGGGAACGTGATCCCCGGAGCCTCGACTGTGGGAGCGCTTTCCGTGGGCGTCCCGGGAACCGTGGCGGGCCTGGCGCGGGCTGAGCGGGAGTACGGCAAGCTGGGGCTCCGGCGAGTGATGGAGCCGGCCATTCGCCTGGCAGGGGACGGCTTTCCGGTCAGTTATTGGACCAGCCAGTCGATTAAGAACCACCGGGCGCTGCTTTCAAAGTTTGAGGAAAGCCGCCGCATCTTTCTGCGTGATGGCGAACCTTACCGGCCGGGAGACATTCTGAAGCAGCCGGAACTTGCCCGGACGCTGCGGATGATCTCGCGCGAGGGTCCTGCGGCCTTTTATTGCGGGCCGATCGCGAACGAGATTGTAGCGACCATGCAGAAGTACCGGGGGATCATCTCGCCGGGCGACCTTGCAGCCTACCGGGCGAGAGAGCGCCAGCCGCTCGAAGGGCATTTTCGGGGCTATGAGGTGCTCTCGCCGCCGCCGCCAAGCTCAGGCGGAGTGGCGCTCGTCGAGATGCTGAACATCCTCGATCCGCTCGATCTCGGCACGCCCGACTCTTACCACTCCATGCACCTGATCGCGGAAGCCATGCGGCGCGCATACGCCGACCGGGCCGCC
>JAJYHU010000178.1 GCA_021784615.1 Acidobacteriota bacterium
CGCACACGGCTCTGTGGCGCAAACGCAGACGCGTCAAGCATGAAAATATCGCATACGTATCCCAGCTTGTTAAGGACAAGCAAGGCGCCTTGCAGGTCTTGCCCGCCGTGTGAGGTCAGGAACCCTGGGACATTCTCTAGCAATACAAGAGGTGGGCGTCTCTCTTTTAAATCATCAAGTATACGGACAAGGCCCCAAAACGCGCCAGACTGCTTGCCGTTCAAGCCACTCCTTCCCCCCGCTACCGACAAATCATTGCACGGAAACGAAGCCGTAAAGAGGGCACAGCTCGGAACATCATCTGCAGAGAGGTCGTGAATGTCACCGAGGTGAAAGTGTTCTTCTCCAAAATTTTCCCGGTACATCCCGAACTTGCGAGGATCAATTTCGTTCGCGAAAACCACACGCCAACCCTGTCGCTCCAGCGCGAGCCTAACCAATCCGATTCCCGCAAAGAATTCTGCAACGGTAAGCCGGGACAACTCGGAGAAAACTGGCGTAGTCCTCTTTTTCCCCTTAAACTCGAGGGTGTTAAGCGCCATCTCTTTGCACCTTTCTTTATCGCGGCGGACCGTGCTTTCCCAAATCCGAAACACTTGCCATCCCGACTCGAGTAATGAAGCAGTGTTTTTGAAATCCCGCATCAAGTTGCGCGAGATCTTTGACAGCCAATACTTCTTATTCGTCGTCCTTGCCAACTGCGCTTCAATTGACTGAAGCCCACGAACTCGCCATTGATGACCGTGCCAAAAGTCACCGTCTACAAATATGGCTAGTCGTCTTGATGGGATGACCAAGTCGGGCCTGCCCGGAAGTCCGATGTCACGCGAGCGAAAACGGAACCCAATTGTCCGCAGCACACTCGCAAACTCACGTTCCGGTTGCGTGGCTGTGCTCCTGACACATCGCATGATCTCTGAAATTTGCGCCTTTGTTCGCTTGGCAACTGCCGCCTTCTTGGACCTTCGCCGTTGTTGCACAGAAAAATTTCCGCTCCGAAAGACAAAATCCTAATAATGCCACGCAAAATATAGCATGCGCCGTGTGGTTGTGCAAAGCAACGGAAATTGGCCGCAATCCAACATGTTCAAAGCATTTGCCACTACCGGTTTTGTCGCGATAAATAGATGTGGATGTAAAGCGACCCAACGAGGAGTTTTGACCAGTACCAATGCGACTTCACATTATCCAGCACGGGGGGGGTGGCGCACCGCAGTTCATGCGATGTGTGCGATTACACGGCAAATCTGTGGCGACCGCGAATTAATCCCCCTTTCAGGGTTTAACCACTCTCAGATTATTGGTTACCGAGAAGACGTCCGGGACCCCGTTGGCGCGAATGGTCACGAGGTTCTTATCCCCTTCGCTATCCACCACGCCTTCCAGAACCACGTGGCCGTTCTTGACGATGATGCGGATCGGTTTGATCACGGACAGGGCGTACTTCTCCAAAGGCGCAAAGCCATAAATGGCATGGTAAAGCCTGAGGCGCAGTTGGTCGTCCATGTTGGAAAGAGGCAGGACTTCGATCTGGTTATCGACCTTCTCCACGCCTTCAATCCCCTTCACCACGTTTGCGGCTTGCTTCTTCAAAACCGGCTGCGTGACCGCCCCCATCAGCGTGACGTTGTAACCTTGGACCTTGTAGGTGATGTTGTCAAAAACGTTGTAGTAGGGGAGCATTAGAATCTCGTGGCGGACTTGCCGCGTGATTCGTTCCACGGCGCGCTTAGGAACCGGCCGCTGCGCGCGAGCCAAAAGCGCCAGCGGGGTTGCGAGACTGGCAAGGAAAAGGGTGATCACAAGGAATCGACGCATTTTTGTTCCTCCTTTCTCTTAAGAAACTGGCTGAACCCGCTGCTATGGCGAGATTCACTTTCTTTAGATGGCGGATGGACGCAAATCCGTTTTCTGCGCTGATTTTATACCCATGTCTTCAGATACACCCTGGCATTGCGGCGTGCAACGCGCCGGGGCTGGCGCATCTTTCAGGTTTGCGAGATGTGCGACCACAGCACGCCTCGCAAACGCCGCGATGGATGCGCCACTTGCGATCTTGCATGAAAACCTGCGGACCTCAAAACCGGAGGTTCGCGTTACAGAACGGTGTCACGCTCAGCTTGTAACGGCGGGCAGTTCCACTTCCTCAAACTGTTTTCTCTTCAGGCGGCTTCCGAGCAAAGCGAGCAGCACAACGGCTGAGATCATGCTGGCAAGGCCGTCGGTCAGCAGCAGGCCGCGGGTGCCAAAGAGTTTGAAACCCAGCCCGTCGGCCCAGGTCATATAAACAATGGCGAAGTTGGTGGCCGCGGCAAACAGTCCGAGTTGCGTGCTGGCCACGGGGCTTTCCTGCCCCACCAGTTGAAAGCCCAGCGCGTTGAACGCCGCGTAGGCCACTCCGGCGATGCCGTTGTAGACCAGGGCGCCCAGGATAAAGACCACGGGCGTGTGGGGAGTGAGCGCCATCACGACGGAGACGACGCTGGTGGCGAGGCCCGCGCCAAGATACAGGTATCCGCGGGAAACGCGGTTCGCGGCATATCCGCCCACGAGTGCGCCCACCGATGTGGTGATGGCGCATCCCGCGCCCGTCACCCAGATCACCGTTGACGCGCTGGTGTGGAAGTCATTGCCCATGCCGGAAAACAGGTTGATGGCCGCCTCGGCGCTGGCCGGAACCAGGAAGAGACAAAAGCCCGTCAGGACTTCTTTTGTCTTGCAGGCCCGCCACGTGGCCTTCATGGCGTCGGTAAAGATCTGCCGGAAGTGGAAAGCGGATTTTGCGGGTTCAGGAAAGAACAAGGTGGGCGCCGCTCCCAGCACGATGCATACGCCAAGGCCCAGTCCCAGCCAGTGCAGGGCGATGTGCGGCACCAGCGACATCACGGCCAATGATCCGAGCGCCCCGCCGCCGAGATTTGCGACATTCGTCCAGCCGCTGACGGAGCCGCGCAACGGGTCCGGCGTGAACTGCGCGGTCCACCCGCCCACCGCGCCGCCATACATCACAACGGAGAGCTCGGCCACCAACAGTAGGGCCGTCGCCAGGCCCAGGTGCGCGGGCGACAACGCGAACAGCGCCGCCGCCACGCAGATGGCCGCGCTTGCCGCCGTAAGCCAGGCGTAGGCGCGGCGCGTCAGACCCGTATCCATGAGAGGCTGCAACAGAAATCCCCAGAAGGTCGGTGACATGACCGTGGCGCTCATGGCGGCCACTTTGTCAAGCTCGACGCCCAGATGAGTCAGCAGAAAAGGCAAGGCGGTTATGGTGAACCCCGCCACCAGGCCGAAAGGAAACAGGGCCATGCCGACAATCCACGCCGCCGGCATATCCCGGTGGGCCGTTTGAGACTCCGCAAGGTTTGCCAAGAATTCCTCCAAAATTTACATTGTAGAGTGAGAACGGCCAAATTGCCCCGTTTTTCCGTATAACATAAGATGAGTTATTGCAATGCCGGATGCGGAGCCGCTCATCATGCAAGTACACATTATCCAGCACGTAGAGTTTGAAGGGCCGGGAGCAATCGGCCGGTGGGCGCTGGAGCGCGGGCACGCGCTCGGGACCACGGGGCAGTGGAGCGGCGCGGCGTTGCCAAAGCCGGACGATTTCGACTTCCTGGTGATTATGGGCGGGCCGATGAGCGCGAATGACGACGCCGGGTTCGCGTGGCTTGCGCCGGAAAAAAAGCTGATCGCGGAATCGCTCCGGGCGCAAAAGCCGATTTTGGGCGTGTGCCTGGGGGCGCAACTGCTGGCCAACGTTTTGGGCGCGCGGGTTTACCGGAACCGGGAGAAAGAGATTGGCTGGTTTCCCGTGAGCCTTACGCCGGAAGCGCGAGCGAGCGTGCTCCGCGACTTGCCCGAAACTTTGACGGTGCTGCACTGGCACGGGGAGACGTTTGATTTGCCCGAGGGCGCCGCGCGCCTGGCCGAGAGCGCCGGGTGCCGGAACCAGGCGTTCGAGTTCCAGGGGCGGGCGCTGGGGCTGCAATTTCATCTGGAGGTCACACCGGACGGGCTCAGCAAACTGATCGAGAACTCCGCCGGGGATATTGGCCCCGGCGCGTTTGTGCAATCGGCGGAAGAGATGCAGGCCGCCGCCGCAGCCTCCAAAGAACTCCGTCCCGCCCTCTACAGCATCCTTGATCGCCTGGCCGCCGCCGCGCAGCACGAATAGCAGGGCTCGAGCCGGGCGACACTCTTCATAGAGCTTCCATTTTGTGTTAGCCTCAATTTGCGATGGTAGTTCTCTCGAATCGACATCTTTGGAAAGAGGACAGGCAAACATGACGGAATGGAGCGGCCCGCTGACGGTTCGGCCGGCGCGCGTTGACGACGCAAAGGAAATTGCCAGAATCTATAACCAGGGCGTGCAGGATCGCGCCGCAACTTTTGAAAACGCATACGTCACCCCGGAAGAAAGATACTTGTGGCTGGCGGCGAGGCCGGAAAAATATCCCGTGCTGGTGGCGGAGGTGAAACACACGCTGATGGGATGGGCGGCCTTGAACCCTTACAGCCCTCGCCGGAGTTTCGACGGCATCGCGGAGCTTTCGATTTTTATCGAACGCAGCTTGCGCGGGCACGGCGTAGCGCAGGAACTTATCAAGGCCATGCAGAACGCCGCGCGGGAAAAAGGCTTCTACAAGTTGGTGGGGCGCATCATCGCCGAAAACGAGCCGGCAAGGAAAATCTGCCAACTGACCGGCTGGAAAGAAGCTGGCGTCTATGAAAAGCACGGCCGCCTGGGAAACAAGTGGCACGACCTGGTTCTGGTGGAGTATCTGATTCCGGAAAACATGAAGTAGCCGGCCGGAATGCCGGCCGCGTTGGACCTGCGCGGCAAAGCCGGGCCAACTTTTAAGAAACGACCGACCATGGCCCAGGAAGAAACTGCACAATCGCCGCTGGAAGTGTTTGAAGCGCTGGCGGCCCAGGCGCCCGCAAACGTCATGGTGCGCTACAGCCTGGGGCGAGAGTATCTGAAGGCCCGGCGCTACGCCGAGGCCGAGCGCGAATTCCGCGAAGCCGTGCGCCTGAAGCCGGATTACTCTGCTGCCTATCGCGAGCTTGGCAAATCGCTGGTTGAGCTCCGACGGCCCGATGAAGCAAAGGAAATCTACCAGCAGGGCGCTGACATCGCCTGCGAAAAGGGCGACTTGCAGACCAAGCGTGAAATTGAAGTCTTTCTCAGAAGACTTGATAAGAAAGATCCCGCCTAAACGCCAACCAAGGCTTGCCCTGGTTTCCGTCCGGGCGCGTCACTGCCCTGCGCATTCATTCACCATCTTCTCGTAGACTTCTCTCGCGTGGTCGTAAGCCTTGCGGGCTTCGGGCAGATCAGCCGCGGAAGTCTGCGGAGACTTCTGAGTCCAGCACTGGTTCACGCCGTCCAGGCACCATTGGGCGCTGCGGCACAGCGGCCGCATGGGCTTCCCGCCAACCACCACAAAGATGGGATTGGTCTGAGACGAGGGAAGAATCCGCAAGGCGACCCAACCGCTTCGGCGGATGGGAATATCGAAAGCGAGCTTTTGCACGCTGCCGTCCGCCACGATCTCCTTGCGCTCAACCGCCTGCCCGTCCACAACGACTTCCACAGGAACCTTGCGCGTGTTGCCGATCCGGGCGCGTTCAAGGCTCCAATAGGGCTTCTGATCGTAGGGCAAGCTGCGAATTTTCTCATCGGGCACTGGATCAAGATACGCCGCCGCAGTCACTTCCGCATGGACGGTGGCCGGCGCGCTGAGATCGACTTCGCTCCCGTGAGTTCCGATTTCGGTCCCGTTGATTGAGAAATTCATCAGATGGCTTCTGCCGTCTGAGACGTAACTTCTTCCCGCGCGGATCGCGTCCATATAACTGGAATACGTCAAAGGCCCCGTGACCTTCGCGTAGGATCTTCCCTCGCCGACGCGGCTGTCATAAATGCAGGGGAAATCGGTTTCGCCGGAGATACGGGTGCGATACCCCACGTTCAGCGTCTGGTACCACATGTTGAGTTCCCAGACGTAGGGCGTGTCACCCGCGGAGATAAAGTCCACGGTGTTCGGGTAAGTAACGTCCACAATGTATTCGTTGGCGCCGATGCCGTCGTAGCCCGGAATCTGGTAGTTGGGCAGCGCGTCGCCGCTGACCTGCAAGCCCCAGCCTGAATGCGCAAAACCCACCGTGGCGCCCTGCGACTTGGCCCAGCGCAGAATCGGCAGGTCCCACGTCGGCCAGTCTTCAATCCGCTTCGTCCCCGGATAATCCTGGTCTTTCAGGTTGAGCAGCACCAGGTGGCCCGCGTGACTGGATGGAAATCCGGAAACTTCCACGTCGTAGTGCAGCAACCGGTCTTTCTTCGAGAGTGGGTTATCATGCCTGCCGCGGAAGAACTGCTTCTGGTAATAGTAGCAAGGCCCCCAGGTGAGCACGCAGCCCACGTTCAGGTGCTCGCCGCGGACCTGGCGGTCCATATCGACAGGCTTCACGCCCTGGCTGGGCGTTTCATAATGGGCGCAGCCGGCAGCATGGATGTGATGGTCGCCGGAAAACCAGCCGTATTGCGCGGGATCAATCCAGCGTTTCAGGCGGAAGTCGAGTTCGCGCGGCCCCGCCGAGTCCACCTTGAAGTCGCGCGTTTCAGTAACGTACTCCGGACCGCCCGTATAGCTGACCGTGTAGTTTCCCGGCGGCAGTGAAACGGACTCGCCGTTGGCGCGATAGATTTGGGGTTGGAAGAAGAAATCCGGAGCGAGCCGCTTGGCGGGATTCGGATAAATTCGTCCCAGCTCGTCCTTAAAGATGAACGAGGCCATGGTGGGATGGCCGTCACTGTCGAGCACGTGCAGAGTGATCGGGCGGGCGGAGGCACAGTTAAAGAGAATGCTGATCTCGTTCAGAAATCCCACGTCCTGCGTGCCCTGGCCGACGTCGAAGCTGAGCGTGGCAGACCGCTCGCCGGCATCGCGGCTGTAAACTACCAGCAGCATGTATTCGACTCCCAGGCCCGTAAGGCGCTGCGGCAGCGGTTTTTCCTTGAAACCACCGACGGCCAACTGGGAACTGTAAAGTGTGACCTCCGCCCAGCGGTCGCGCACTTCTTCGGGCGTGACCTTCCGGACCGGAATCGCCTTGCCGCTGGACCGCATGTAGACGTCGCCGCTGTTGGGGCTCTGGACGTGCAGAAAGGAAGTGACCCCCGCCTGGTTTACAACCTTCACCAGAAATATCCGGCTGCCGTCCTGAATCAGGTCCGCCGAGGCGGCCCCGCGGTGCGCGTCAACGCGGCTCTCGGCGTCAATGCTCACCTGGACAAGCACGTGCTTATCGAGAATGGCCTGAATTTTGGAAGCTGCAGCCTGCTCATCAGAATCGGCAAGGGCGGCATTAATGCCCCTCTGATCAGCTGCGGGGAGCGGCTGCCCCAAAAACGCCAGCGTCCTTTCAAGCCGCCGAACCTGGTCCGCAAAGGGCTGCAACGCAACCGGGACCTCGGCGCTTGCGGGCGCCGCGTTCGCCGGCACCGCAAAGGATGCGCAAAGACTGATGGCAAGGACCGCCACCGACAATAAGGCAATGGAAACTTTGGATTTCATGGCTTGGATCTCCCCCGATCAAGGCACTTGGTTGGCCTATTATAGTGTGATCAGGTTAATTGGCAATGATTTTGTTTGATGCTCAGGCGGCAGAGCGGGCGGGGTTAAAACCGGCAGTCCGATCCAAGCCATACAGGCCCGGTAGGCCAGGCGCATCGAATGAGGGCGCGCGGAACGCCGCGAAACTTCCGCCGCCATCAGATGAACGGATAGCGCGGAGAGCCGGGAAGATG
>JAJYHU010000141.1 GCA_021784615.1 Acidobacteriota bacterium
TTGGTCACATCCTCCGCGCGGCACCCAAAGTTTCGCTCTTATCGCCGAGGATCCGGATGCGCCTTCGGGCACCTGGATTCATTGGGTGGTTTATGATCTCCCCGCGCGGTTGCGTAGACTCCCCGACAATGTGCCGAAACGGGGCGAAATCCCCGGAGGAGGCGCGCAAGGGCGAAACGACTTTGGGCGGATCGGTTATAGGGGGCCATGCCCGCCGGTAGGCAACGCTCACCATTACTTCTTCAAACTCTACGCGCTGGATAAAATGCTTCATCTCCAACCGGGTGAAGGAAAGAACGAAGTGCTTGATGCCGCCAAAAGCCATGTTCTTGGCACAGCTCAATGCATGGGTCTGTTTAGGCGGTAAAAGCCCGGGCGAGTGGAGGCTGTACCCGCCGCCCCTTTCCACAAGAACTTCCTTAACTTTGGAGATTAGCATCTTGGCCGGAGGCCGCGTTGTAATCCTTTATTGCGGGGACTCCCGGGAACATCTTACCTCACGGCTTTCGAGGGGCTTGACCGAAGCCGCAACTTTGCATTTAAAATGGTTTTGGGTCGGCGAGTCCGGTCGGGAAACCCCGGTTTCCGGCTGCCCAGAAGCGGTTTCCCCCCACGCATCAAGGGACGGAACTTTCCGCCGCATTGTCAAAGCCGGAATCCTGCTGTTTCCTGGAACGATCCTTCCGGAGATAGCAGCTTAGACTTATTGGGAGGAGCTATCTGCGGTGAGTGAAAAGTCAGCAGTGGGCACGCGCGGGGAAGAGAAACAGAATGATGCGAACGCCTCGTTAGATCGGGAGCAGGACGCTATTTATCAGAACGGAAACCTTGTGGGGCGCGTCGTGGATCCAGAGGTTGACGGGGAGGCCAAAGAGGTTCGCTTTGGTGAGGTTTACGACAGCGATCGTCTGCTGATTCCGGAAGAGTGTGAATTCCAAAATTACAGAATTATCATCCAGCGGATCGGCTATGCTTCGAAAGTTGAAAATCGCTCGGACCGCACGGGAAGGGTGCTTCGCGGATGTGTTGCAGATATTCTAGGACGTCGCGAACAGTGACCGGGCAGCCAGGTCTCCTCTACTGAACCTGGACTTCGCGGACGGAAGGTCGAAGGCCTCCGCGCGCCAGGTTGCCCATGCGCCCGCGCACTCCCGCAACTTCTTTCCGGATGTTTCCCCACGTCTGCTCGGGAATTGACAGGAAAACGCGCACGATGTCGGGATCGAATTGCTTTCCCGATTCCCTGATGATTTCTTCTCGCGCTGTAGAAAATGGGAGCGCCTGGCGGTAGGGACGGTCGGATGTCATGGCGTCCAGTGTGTCCGCAACTGCAAAGATTCTAGCTCCAAGGGGAATCTCCTCGGATGTTAAGCCTTGCGGATACCCCGTTCCGTCGTACCGTTCCTGATGGGTCAGGACGATTTCCGCGGCCGTTGAGAGAAAGGGAATACGGCTGAGGAGCTCATAGCCGATTCGGACGTGGGTTTGCATTACCGTCTGTTCTTCCGAACTCAGTTTTCCTTCTTTCAGCAGGATCGAATCAGGAATCCCAATTTTTCCTATGTCGTGCAGATAGGCGCCCCGTGCGATGGTCTTCAATTGTTCCAGAGTGCAACCCATGGCGCGGGCGATTTCCAGGCAATAGAGGCTCACGCGCCGGGAGTGTCCGGCGGTCTCCGTATCGCGTAAATCGAGCGCAGCTCCCAGGGCCTCAAGGGTGTCATCGTATGTGTGCTCAATTCTCTTGCTGGCAATCTGGAGTTGTCGAGTTCTCTGATCGACGATCTCCTCCAGGTGCTCTCGGTATTTTTCCAATTCTGCTTCCAACAGTTTCTTTTCAAGGGCCCGGCGGACGCTGCCTACTGCTGCATCCAAGTGGAAGGGCTTTACCAGATAGTCGTCCGAGCCCAGCTTCATTGCTTCGACAGCCACCCGGATATCGTCTTCGCCAGTGGCCATCAGGAACGCGATGTGGGGGTGATTTTTCCGGGTTTCTTCGAGAAGCTTGAGCCCGGTCATCCCCGGCATCTTCATATCCGAGATTATAGCATCAAAATGTTTTCTTCCCAGCCAATCAAGCGCCTCTTCACCGCTTGAGCACCCTTGCCAATCGAACCCGCTTCTGCCCAGTTTCTCTCCCAGCAGTTCCCAAACTGGCGCCTCATCGTCAACAACTAAAACTCGCGGGTTCGAATCACTGTTATTCATCTTGACATCTCCCCAACAACTTATGACTGCGTCTGCCATGATTAGGATGGCTCGCTTAGTCCCGTCCGCCCCCGTGCAACGGAGGAGTGCCTGGGACTGGGACCGCGCATTTCGTTCCTTCTTGCGTTTAGAGGTCACAGGTTCAAACGCACTTGCTCCTGCAACTTGCTTCTGCGCGCTTTTCTTAGACCCGGCAGGGTCCTAATGCGCGGGGGCTTCTGACTGCCTGCACCGCATTCTTTGTCTACTATCGGAGTCTAGATTCGAAAGCGTTAGAGGGCAAAGGCGAAATCCGGCGTGACAGGTCAGGGAAAGAAATCCGCCAAAAGGTTTTTTCAAGCGTCCCAGGTTAACAGCAGAATCGTAATATACTGATTCCATAGAGAAAGCTATTGTCCGTTTGACTCGGAACGCAAGACGCTCCGGGGCAAAATGCTGGTTGTTTGATGACGAAGCCGCGACTTGGAGAGGCGAAAATGCTGGAAAAGGCGGGAGTAAAATCATAAGCGATGCCCTCTGGAAGTTGCGTTTTTTCCTCCATGCTAGGCGAGAAAGAGATTCAAATTGTTGATCCGGCAACATCTAAAAACTCTCGCAACAGGCGATACAAGGTCTTACTCGGGTTGACGCCTGCCATTCCGTCAGGATATCTTCTGGACGGAACGCGACAGCAGTCAAGTCCGTGATTTCCAGGTGGCCAAACGGAGGGTGCCCACAATGAAGTTGCATCATGTGATTGAAGCTCAACAATTCGACCTGCCGGGTATGAACCATTTGTTCAGCGTCACCGAAGAAATGGAACGCGTCGTCGCACGCGGTGGCACGGACGACTTTCACTCCCGGTTGATGGCTACGCTTTTCTATGAGCCCTCCACCAGGACGCGCTTTTCTTTTGAGGCTGCCATGCAGCGGCTGGGTGGGCGGGTTATTTCAACTGAAAATGCCGCAGAATTCTCATCGGTCGCGAAGGGCGAGACTCTGGAAGATACCATCCGCATTGTGAATGGCTATGTGGATGTCATTGTGCTACGCCACAATGAGGTCGGAGCGGCCAGGCGGGCGGCAGCGGTTTCGCGAGTGCCCGTGATCAACGCCGGCGACGGGGCGGGCCAGCATCCAACCCAGGCTTTGCTTGACTTGTACACAATCCGGAAAGAGATTGGCTCGATCGATGGGCTCAAGATTGCCATGGTGGGCGACTTGGCCCAAGGACGCACTGTTCGCTCCCTCGCATACCTTCTGAGCAAATTCAAGGATGTCCAGATGTACTTTGTTGCTCCGTCTCTGCTGAAGATGAAAGAGGACATTCTGGAACATCTGCGGGAGCATGGGACCTGGTTTGCCGAGGATGCGATGCTGGACCGTGTGTTGCCGGAAGTCGACGTCGTTTATCAGACACGCGTCCAAAAGGAGAGGTTCGGCGACCGGATTGCTGATTATGAGAGTTGCCGTGACGTTTATGTGATCAACCAAGCCTCCCTGCAACTGATGAAGTCAGATGCCATTATCATGCATCCCCTACCTCGCCTGGGTGAAATCGCCATGGAAGTGGATCAGGACCGCCGCGCGGCTTATTTCCGGCAGGCCCAAAATGGTCTGTTTGTCCGCATGGCGCTGCTAGCAACTCTCCTGAATTGAAGGGTTTGTCTCTGGCACTTCAGTACTAGTACTCAGGTAGCCTTGCCTAAAACATGCCACTTCGCATACTCTTTGTACCGAAAGCAGAAAGATCCGTAGGATCGGGAACCGGGGTAATCTGAAAGCGGAGGGTTTGAACGATGGGAATTGGTGAGCGAATCCGGGCGCTGCGAGAGCAGCAGCAGCTTTCGCAAGGCGATATTGAAGAACGGACGGGCCTGCTGAGATGTTACATCTCGCGAGTGGAGAACGGTCATACGGTGCCGTCCCTGGAAACGCTGGAGAGATTCGCCGGAGCTCTGGATATGCCTCTTTACAAGCTTTTCTACCATGCCGAAGACCCAGCGCAGAACAGTTCCGTACCTCACCTTACGCTCGAAAGTCTTTCCCGGGAAGAAGGCGCAGTAGGATCAGAAGCCAGGTTCCTGTTGAAGTTTCGCGAACTCCAAGAGCACCTTTCTCCGACAGACCGGAACGTGTTGTTGGCGCTTGCCAAGAAGATGGCCGTTCGCACGGTAAGTTCTGAAGGATAGTATTCAAAAAGCGTGCACTGCGCAGGAGTATATCCGGGGAACGGTCGCTCAAGTTGCCAGGTACATTTGGAAGCCGGAGGCACCAGGTTCATCTCTAACCCTAAACCCTACTAATTGGTGCTTGAGAGTGCTTTTCGAAGAGGTCTCTTCTTCTAGATCTGTTTGATAACCTCGGCCGTTCCTTTTTTGATAACAACCTGTCCTCGTCAAATAACATCCAATAGCCTTAAGATAGTGTTTTGAGCCGCAAAATGCAGGGAAGCACCATTCCTGGTGCCGAGAGAGGCTTTTGTGCTGAAGCTGATGTTAAGGCAACTTCTGCATCATCCGGTCAGGATGTTTCTGTCGATGGGGATGATCAGCGTGGCCTTATTGCTCGGTCTTGTGATGAAGGGTTTATCGACCGGGGTTATGGAGGAAAAGATCCACCGAACAGAAGGCATCGGGGCGGATCTGATGATTCAACCGCCTCATTCGTCTTACATTTTAGGCCTTGGGGAAAACGTGATGCCGGACTCAATGGCCCAGAAGATTTTAGAAGTCAACGGCATTGCGGCAACAACTCCCACGGCCACCAATGTCAGCTTTACCAACCGTTTTGAGGCCGTGTTTGGGATCGATCTTCCGAGTTTTAACCGCGTGACCGGAGGATTCAAGTTCCTGCGGGGCGGGCCTTTTACGGGACCATACACAGCCCTCGTTGATGATGTCTATGTCAGTACGCATCATGTACAGGTAGGTAGCACTCTGGATATTTTGAACCACCATTTTACGGTCTGCGGGGTCGTCGAACACGGCAAGGGCGCACGGGTGTTTATTCCTCTGAAGACGCTTCAAGACTTAGTGGCCCCCGGCAAATGCGCTGTCATCTTTGTGAAATGCACGTCGCCAGGCTTGGCCGCAGAGGTTCAGAAACGGTTGCGGGAGTTTGAGGGTGGCGCCTTGAGTGGGTATGAGATTACCAAAATGAGCGATCTTACTTCGCTCATCACGCCTTCCTCTTTTCTCGGACTGCGGCAGTTCCTTCTGGTGGTGGTCGTATTCGCGGGGGTTATCAATTTCCTGGTTATTTTCCTGGCTCTTTACGTACAAATGCTCGGACAAACGCGTGAAATCGGAATTCTGCGCGCCCTCGGCGCAAGCCGTCGGTATATGCTGAACATGTTTCTGGGAGAAGCTTGCTTGCTGTGCTTGTTCGGCGGAGGGCTTTCGCTGATTCTCTATCTTCTAACCAAGACAATCATTCTCTCTATTTATCCGGCGCTCAGCTTTTTGCTGCCCATGGATTCCCTCTTGTGGATAGGAGCCATAACGCTTGCCAGTGCTGTTCTGGGCGGGGCATACCCGGCCTATCGGGCCAGCACCAGTGAGCCGATTGCCGCACTTGCTTATGAATGAGGCAAATGAAAGCGCAAACCGAAATACACGGCCTGTCATTGAAGCCCGGAGGCTGACCAAAGTCTATGATCATCACTCTCCGTCATCGCCTGCTGTCAACGGACTGGACCTGAAAGTCTGGGCGGGCGAATTTGTGGCCATCATGGGGGCATCCGGTTCCGGTAAGTCGACACTGCTCTATCTGATTGCCGGCTTAGCGACTCCCACAGGTGGGGAAGTCATTATCGATGGGACGCCTATTTCCAGTCTGCCGGACGCTGCCCGGGCGTGTCTCCGCAATACCAGAATGGGTTTTGTTTTTCAACGCTTTAACCTGTTGGGCTTTCTTTCCGCAAAAAACAACATTGAAGCTCCTCGCCTGCTTGGCTGGAAGCAGCAGCGGCAACCAAGGGATGTGGATGATCTCCTGGCCGCGGTGGGGCTGGAAAAGAAGAATCTCCGGCGCGTCAATGAGCTTTCAGCCGGGGAACAGCAGCGTGTCGCTATTGCACGCGCTCTTATCAATAACCCAGATATCCTTCTGGCCGATGAGCCGACGGGCAACCTCGATTCTAAAAATGCTGATGCCGTGCTTGACCTCATCCTTCGGCTCAAGCATGACCTTGGCCTAACAACGTTGATGGTAACTCATAATCCCGAAGTTGCCATGCGAGCAGACCGAGTCGTCGAAATGAAGGACGGAATGATTCTCCGCGAATTGATGCCTGACCGTATTGCCTCTGCGGAGGAATCCATTCTGAAGAGGACCGGGCACCTCCCGCAATAAAGTTGCGGAAGTCGCTTCACCCACGGATGTGGCGCGACGCATGGGGTGGTCAAGCGCGAAATTTGTTTAGCGGAGGTGCTTAATGCGTCGAATTTTAGGCGCTTTAATTGGAATTATTGTTGTATCGCTTTTATTGCAGGGCAAAACACTTAAAAAAATACGGAAGTCGCAATTTGATTTAAACTCGGCTCCAAACGTCCTTCTGGTAACTTTTGATACCACTCGCGCCGACCATCTTTCCTGTTACGGATACGTGCGCAGAACTTCACCTACCGTTGATCAACTGGCCGCCCATGGTGTGCTTTTTGAAAACGCCTACACCGTGGAACCTCTTACCGGGCCCTCTCACATTACCATGATGACCTCGCTCTATCCTCAGCAGCACGGCGCCACGATCAATGGCATGCATATGTCCACTCATCCGCGTCCCATTCTGCTTGCACAGATTTTTCATCATCTTGGTTACAAGACGGCAGCCTTCATCAGTGCCTGGACGCTCAAAAAGAGCATCACGGGCCTGGGCAAAGGTTTTGGAGTGTACAACGAGAACTTTTCATACTATTACAAAGTGGTGAACGCTGCCCGCCGAGACAATGAAGTAGGCGATGCCAGCCGCCGTTGGCTAAGAAAACATGCCCATTCCCACTTCTTCCTTTGGGTACACTACTTTGACCCTCATCATCCCTACGAACTTCACCAGCGTTTTGCGAACCTCCCGCGGGAGCCCCACGCCACAATCTTTCCGGTATCCTCATCCGTTAACGCGGACAGGGCAGCCAAAATTCGCGCCTATGACAGTGAAATCGCCTTTGACGATAACGATCTTGCCAAGACAATCAAACTTCTGAGCGATTTAGGGGTACGGGATCATACCTTGATCGTGTTTGTCGCCGATCACGGGGAGAATCTTGGTGAGCGCGGCATCTGGGGGCACGGATACCACATCTATCAACCCACCGTGCACGTGCCCATGATTTTTTCTTATCCCAAGGAAATACCTCAGGGGGAAAGAATCAAGAACAATGTTTCCACCGTGGATATCTTGCCGACCATTCTCAGTTACGTGGGCCTGAGGTTCAGGGTTCCAGGGCAATCCGGATACAGTTTGAAATCAATGATCCAGAACGGCGGGAAGGGCGCACCGGAGCGGCCCACATTCTTCCTGGCCTACGACGAACCTACGCTGCTTCCTCCAAAGTGGATGAGCGTGTTTTGGACGTGGGCGGAAACGAAACGGACTCCTTCGCTAA
>JAJYHU010000089.1 GCA_021784615.1 Acidobacteriota bacterium
GAGTGAAACAATACCTTAGAAAGGATTCCTTGGGAGTTACAACGGAGAAGATCGCGGAAAGGGGAAATCGCTGCCTCGTAGATTTCTTGAAGTTTGGAGATGCTCCGGCTGCAGCCGGATAAGGACTTCTTTACCCCAGAAAACCCTTGAAGTTCGCGGGAGAAACCGTGTACCCGGGGAAAATTTGGGCGGTATCCCGAGCGCCGAGGTGCCGCACAGCAACTTCGGCAAAGACGTCGCGGAAGTCCGTGGTCAATGCCAGGTCCCGGTCTTGATTCAATTGTCCGGGCTTTAACCCCGGCCACTGCCCGTAAACCCTTCCTCCTTTGACCGGCCCGCCCAGCACGAACATCGCGTTGGCGTGGCCGTGGTCGGTACCCCGGTTGCCGTTCTCGCGCGCGGTGCGGCCGAATTCCGACATGGTGAGGACCACGACATTTTCCATCCGCTCCCCCAGGTCTTTGTGAAACGCCGCCAGGGCGTCGCCCAACTGTTTCAGGTTGTTCGCCAACTGTCCCTCGACACCGCCCTGGTTAACGTGGGTATCCCAACCGCCCACGTCGGCAAAGGCTGCTTCCAGGCCTACGTCAGCCTTGATCAGCTGCGCCACCTGCTGCAGCGCGGTACCCAATCGGCCTTGAGGATACCGGGCTCCGTTTGCCGGCTGGTACTGATTCGCTCCAATCCGCCGAAGCGTTCTGATCGCCTCAAACGTCTCCGCGGCGGCTTTTGAGAACAAAGGGTCGGAACTCGAAGCATACATCTCCTCGAAGGCGTCCTCTTCGGCAGCCGGAGTAGGCAACTGAAAGGGACGTGGATCGGGCGTGCCGAGCAGGCGGAAGTTCTTGATTTCATCAAGCACCAGAGAAGATGCATGGCCTTCAAGAGTGAGCGGCATGCGCAAACCAAGCGCCACCGCCCGGAAGGGCGTGGCGTCAGCTTCCGGTTTGGCATCAAGATAACGGTTCAGCCAGCCGTCACGCGTGGATTTCACGCCCGGCGTCGCCGTCTCCATATAGTCCTGAGCGTCGAAGTGCGAGCGCGTGTTGTCCGGAGAGCCTACGGCATGGACCACCGCTAATTGCTTTGTGTCGAACAACGGCTTCATCGACGCCAAGCTCGGGTGAAGAGCAAAGAATCCGTCAAGATCCACGGCCGTCGTCGCCACATCCCCAGCGGATGTCGCGTGCGGCTCCGGGATCGCGATCGTGGGCCGCATGGAGAAATAGTCCTTCTCGCCAAAGGGAATCACCATGTTCAGGCCATCCACGGCCCCGCGCTGAAAGATGGCAACCAGAACCTTCCTGCCGCCGCCCATCTTGCCGGGAAGCGCAAACGCTGTTCGGCGCATAAAGCTTGGCACAACGCCCGCGCCAAACAAGCTCAGCCCTGCGGATTTCAGGAAAAAGCGCCTCGTCACTGCCATGTTTCACCTCGCGATGGTCAATTCCACTTCCCTAATCCTTTACTAACGTCTTTGAAACTCAGTGGATGCAAGCAGCAGACCGGTAATCGTGGCCGCCGCCGAGCGCTCTTCACGCGGAGAGAAATTCACATTTTCCAGATGTGGTCCTGACCTGAGCTTCGCCAGAATGGCCTTCTCCGTCCCAGGTGATGGACTTTCACCGAGCAACCGCCCGGAAATCTCTCTGACGGAGTCCTCCTGGTTAAGGCCGCCGCCAAAGGCTGTGATATTGCTTAGGTCGATCTCTGTCCCCGGAATGCGCTGGGAGGCCAGCATCATGGCAAAGTTCATCCGCCAAAGCAGCGTGCTGGAGTTGATCCATGTGCTGGATTGGTCGGCAAACCCTGAAGGAGCCTGGTATTGGAACATCGGCTCTCCCATCCTGGCCAAAGCCAGGATCACCGGCAAGCCGGCATCCGTTTGAGCGCCCAGCACGCGCAGGGAGCTTGCCACATACTCGAACGGCGACTTGACCTTGGCGCGGTAGGCCGACGCCGAGTAAAACTCCGGCGAAGTAAGAATCGTCTTGAGCACCTTGCGAATGTCACCGCCGCTCGCTTGGAAGGTGTCCGTCGCCCGGTCCACCACAGATTGCGGAGGATTGTCGGCCACAAACCTCTGGCACAGCTCAAACGAAATATGCCGGGCCGTTGAGGGATGATGCGCGAGCAAGTGCAGCACCTTGTATCCATCTTCGATTCCCCGCCCCGCAGGAAATTTGCGCCCCAGCACCAGCTTTGGGCCGTAGTCGTGCATGCGCGGGTTAAAAAAGAATTCCGGGCTTTGCCGCGGCCGCCGCGTCGTCCAGCCGGTCAGGCAGCGCGCAACTTCAATAACGTCGGTCTGCGTGTAACCACCGTTGACCCCCAGGGTGTGAAGTTCCATCAATTCGCGGCCGTAGTTTTCATTCAGGCCGCGACGGTTTTTCCCTTTCTTCGCTTGCAGGCGCCCTCTGCGGTGGTTCCAAGCCTCGCGTCGAAAGCCTCCGAATCCGCCAAATCGGCGGCCATAGAACGGCCGGAAGGCGGCCTCACGTTGGAAGTTTTCTCCCGTATCCGGGATCTTGCGGTGTTCCAGGGTTTCAACATAAGAAAGCGGCGGCGCAGAACTCATCCAGTTATCCAGGTAGAAAAGCATGGCAGGATTTTGCGCCGTCGCAACCAACAAGTTTTCAAAATTGTCCAAAACATGGGGCCGGATCGCGTCACGCTCAAAGGAGGTCAGCATATATCTGTCCGGCCCTTTGAGGGAATAAATGTTGAAATGGTTCATCCAGAACTGAACCATGACTTCCTGAAGTTGCCGTTTGCTATAGACCGCGCGCCAAATCTCCTCCCGCGCCAGTTCCACCAGCACCCGGCGGGGTCCCCGAAGGTTCTTGAGACGCTCCTCGGCGCGCATCGCATCCCGATTCTGAACGGGAGCCGTTTCGATCGAATTCATCCTTATGACAGGGGCCGCGCCGCCAGGCATGTTTTGTTGGGCCTGCTGATTTTTCTCTGGGTTTCGAAGCGCCTTTCTGGGAGGCGGATAATTCTCAATCAACTCCTCTGAGTTCATTCGAAGAGTAGGCAGCACGGAAAGCCTCTGCTCGGTCGAGGCGTCGTCGATTTTTTCAGGGTGAAGCTGCTCATCGAGGTATGTCTCACGTCCCATTTGCTGAACTCGGGCGACTTCTCCCGGTGATGGCCCGAATGAAATCCGATTCACCAATTGTATGACTTGCCGATCCTTAGAAAGAATCATGGTCCGGCTCCCTGATGTTCCGACTTTGTTCACTACAAATCTGCGCAAACAAACGCCTCCAGGAATCTGGGCCTAACAGAAGGCGCGCCGTGGACTTAATGCCCCTGCTTTCGATGACCGCGTTGCCCCATGCCAATATAACCCTGCTCGAACCAAAAAGTTGCGTTGCCTTGCCTATCCCGCCGCGACGATGGCAACAAAACAAGATCAAGCTTTGACTTCTAATACGCCACGGCCCATGATGCGGCTTTTACCCTATCACGAAGCAAGAAAAAGAACCCACAATCAGGATTGACACAGTGGCGAACCAAGCCAATCACGGTTCTGACCAACCGCACCCCGCCGAAGCGTCCTTACAAGACGGTCTTCGCCCCGACGTGACGGTATGGGGATCTTACACGTGGGGTTTCGCGGACACCTTTGTGGCCCTGGGTCTTGTCTTCGCCATTACGCACGGCGCGGCTCCGCTGGCTTTTGCCCTGGCGGGCTTGGTTTACATCCTGATCGGCCTTGCTTACACGGAACTGGCCTCGGCTTATCCGGTGCCAATATTACGCCCAGCGAGGCCTTGGTGATTTCTGGGGGCTGATTTCAGGCTCCGCGCTGCTGCTTGATTACATTATCGACATTGCCCTGTTTTCCTACTTCTGTTCCACGTACATGGATCATTTTTTCCCGCGGTTCCCTCTTTAGACTGTCCCGATTGGACCCACTTTGAGACCAAACGCTTTCTGTACGGCTCATCCCTCGCCATCATCTCCTTCGTAGGGCTTGAGTCCATCTCCCAGGCCGCCCAGGAAACCCGGCGTCCGGCAACCATCGTGCCTCGCACGTCTATGGGACTGATCTTTACGGTTTTCTTGTTTGCGGTCGCCGTCTCCACTCTCACGCTTGGAGTGGTGCGCTGGCAGGCCTCCACGGACCCGCAAAACGTTGGGCAATCCGTGGCTATCATTGCGCGAGCCGTCTACTCTGGATTGGGGTGTTTGCCCAGTCCTTTACAGCGGCGCTCGCATCGCTGGTCCTGCTGATTTCCGCCAACTCCGGCGTCATAAGCGTTTCCCGCCTTACCTTTTCCATGAGCAAGTTTGAATTCATCAGCGATTGGTTTGAAAAGGTTCACGCCACCCGCGGCACGCCCGTCCGCACGATTTTGATTTTTTCTTCCATCGGCGCGCTGGAAGTGATCCTGGCCTTCTGCACCCAGAACGCCATCGACACTTTGGCGAATAGGTATGCATTCGGTGCCGCGCTGGGTTACACGCTGGCGCTTATTTCACTGGTTCAGCTCCGCTTTACAGATCCTTATACGCCACGGCCTTACCGGGTTCCATTCAACGTGCGGGTTCAATCAAAACACGGGCAGGTCCATTTCCCGGTGCTTGGCTCGATTGGGATGCTGTCGATCACGTCGGTTTTCCTGATCGTCATGATCACTCACAACGTGGCCCGCATTACCGGCCCCGCCTGGGTCATACTTTGTTTTCTCTATTACGTCTGGTACCGGCGGAAGTGGAAATTGCCGGTTTTTGGAACCGTGAAGAGGGATTGGGAAGAGGAACAAAAAAACGTGCTTGCCTCAGCGGAGGAGTTCGATCTCCTGGAGCAGTACAAAGTGGCGCTCTCAGCGCGCGACCGCCACAAGCGGGAAAGGGAGCGGCCCTTCGGCCAGTCCCCCGATTAACCTGGTCGCCCCGGCGTTTTAGGTCTTTTTCAGTTGGCGGGCGTAAACAACGTAGTCCGTCGCCGCGGGCTTGCCCCCCGCGTCGCGAACCGCCGCGGCGATCTGGCCTCGGTGGTAGGCAGAGTGGATCACCAGATGCGTCAGCACGTCGCGCAATGCAGTGTGAAACTCCGTCCCCTTCGTATTTCGATAAACCCTATCCTTATCCAGCTTCTCCGGCGTCAGGTTGTTCAAGACCATCGACCAGCGGTGGCGCAGGACGGCCACGGCCGCGCGCGCTTCATCAAGAGTCAGGACGGGCCACGGCGCGCCAGGGAAAGTGTCCGGACTCTCGATCCGCCCAAGCCAAACTCGCTGAGCACCGATGATATGTCCTGCGATCTTCAGAGCCTGCTCGGCAGGTCCATCAAGCGCTTCAATGCTCTGGAGCGCTTGCTGATTGCCCCAATAATCGTATTCAAAAAGCTTACGAAAGAAATCCGATGAATCCATAGACCCTGCCTCCTTTCTAAGTCCCCAAAGGACCGAACGCGGTCCATTTGCCTATAACCAAGGACCATAGCTTCCAGTCACTTTGCTTCCTTCCAGTTCTTCCCCGCCCCGATATCCACTTTAACTGGAACCTTGAGGGGATAGACGCCCTCCATTTCCTCCCGGACAATCTCCCCCGCGGCGCTGGCCTCCGATTCAGGCGACTCAAAAACCAGTTCGTCATGGACGGTCAGGATCATGCAGGTCTGCATTTTTTCCCGCTTCAGGCGCGCGTGGACTTTGACCATGGCCAGCTTCAGCAGATCCGCCGCCGTGCCCTGCAAAGGAGTGTTCATCGCTTCACGTTCAGCGCGATCGCGCGCGGCGCGATTCTTGCTGTTGATTTCAGGAATAGGGCGCAGACGGCCGAACAGCGTTCGGACCCGCCCTGTCTCGCGCGCCTCACGGACGCGAGCGTCAAGAAAAGCTTTCACGCGGTCGTAGCGCTCGAAATAGGCGTCGATATATTGCTGCGCCTCGGTTCTGCTGGATCCGGTTCGCGCGGCCAGCCCAAAGGAACTGAGCCCGTAGATCACGCCATAGTTAATCGCCTTCGCCATCCGCCGATGCTCGTGGTTCTGGAGGCTGGGAGGCACGCCGAAAATCTCCTGCGCCGTGCGCGAGTGAATGTCTTCCCCGCGTGAAAACGCCTCGATCAGCCGCGAGTCTTCGGACATGTGCGCCAGCACCCGCAACTCGATTTGCGAGTAATCCGCAGCAATCAAACACCAGCCCGCCTCGGCCACAAACGCCGAGCGAATTCGCAGCCCAAACTCTTCGCCGATCGGAATATTCTGCAGGTTGGGATCTGAAGAAGAAAGCCGACCGGTCCGCGCCACCGTCTGATTGAAGCTGGTATGAAGGCGTCCTGTCTCCGGATTGACGTATCTCGGCAGGGCGTCCACATAAGTTGATTTCAGCTTGGCGCGCGTGCGGTAGTCCATAATCTTTCGGGGCAGATCATAATTTGCTGCCAATACTTCCAGCACCGAGGCTTCGGTCGAATACTGCCCGCTCTTCTTCAGCTTCTTGCCGCCGGGAAGCTTAAGCTTTCCGAACAGGATATCTCCCAGTTGCTTGGGGGAATCAATATCGAAGGGCTCGCCCGCCAAGTCGTAAATCTCACTTGTTAAGCCGGCAAGCTCTTTTGAGAACTCATCTGACATGCGCGCAAGAATCGCCGGGTCGATTTTCACGCCAACCGCTTCGACATCAGCCAGGACTTCCGCAAGGGGCAGTTCGATTTGAGAATAAAGTTCCCGCAGACTCTCGCTCGAAATTAACGGACTCATCAACTTGGCAAGTTCGTGGGTGCAGCCCGCCGAGTGGCCAAGCGAGCCGTCGATTCTCCGTCCCATGCGCAACAGCACCGCCGCCTCAAGCTGGTGGCTGGAGGCAAGCGGGTCCAGCAAATAGGAATAGAGCATCGTGTCGTGCGCCACCTCCCCAATCTCGACTCCCTGCTTGCGGAGCAGCAGGCGCAGCAGTTTTGAGTTATGAACAACCAGCGGGAGACGAACGCCGCTCCAAACGTCCCGCAAAGCAGCCGCATCGCCGATTGCCTCCTCAGGAATCACACCCAGGCGTTTGCCATCTGAAAAGCCCAAGCCTGCGAGCCGGCCTGCAAACCCTTCTTCGCCTTCGACTGCGAATGCGATAGCCAGCTCGGCCTTCTGGGGAATATCCCCAAGCCATTTCTCAAGCTCGGATGGCGAGTGGAATTCCGCCGCTTCGGTTTTAATTTCCACAGTTCCGGCCGCCTGCAGCAACTCATCGAGCAAGGATATAAAACCCAGTTCCTGGCACAGGCCGCGAATCTCGGCAACGTCCTGATCTCCGGGGATCAAATCATCCAAGCCCTCTTCCAGAGGAACATCCGTGCGAATGGTGGCAAGTTCGCGGCTCAGCAAAGCCTGTTCCCGAAAGTCGCGCAGGGCTTCCCGGTAACTCTGCCTTTCCACTGCCCCATAATTTTCCAAAACCTTCTCAAGCGTTCCGAAACGCCGAATCAGTTCCGTCGCGCCCTTGGGCCCGATATAGGTTCGCTTCTTCGGCTTGCCCTTTGTCCAACGCCTCCGGAAATGTCTAGGGGCCTCTAAATCGTTGCTGCTCACATCTGTTTCCGGCGGCTCCTGGCCGGGCAGTGGACGGGCACCCGGAATGTTGTCGCTCACATCGCCAGTCAGGGCCAACCAGTCGACCACCTGCCCGGGATCCACGCCGATGATCTCCCTGACCTTCTCGGTATCGCAAATCGTCTCTCCGTTTGACGACGAAGGCTTCACCACCCGCACCTTCTCGTTCACAAGCTGGAAAAGGTCTTCGTCGCCCGAAACAATCAACACTTCGTCGCCGAGGCTTGATGCTTGCCGCGCCAGCGTGCCGATCACGTCATCCGCCTCAAAGCCTTCTTTTTCGACCAAAGGAAGGCCCAAAGCCCGGCAGAAGCGGCGAATGTAAGGCAATTGAATGCTAAGCTCCTCGGGGAAAGGCGGACGGTTAGCCTTATATTTCCCGAACAGTTCGTCGCGGAAGGTGGGCGCGGCCAAATCGAAAGCTACCGCAACCTTGTCGGGATGGAAATCCTTCAGGAGCTTCCGCAGAGTCCGCAGAAAAATATAAACCGCCTTCGTCGGCGTGCCGGCGGGCGAGATCATCGCCATCTGCGTCGGGGCGTAGAAGGCCCGAAACACCAAGGACATGGCATCGATCAAAACTACTTTTTTCGCCTCAGTCATTTGCGCCAAATTCTTCCCTCCTGATGGGTAGCGTCCATTTTACCTTACAACGCCCGAAACTTCCGGGCGCAAAACCGGACAGTCGAAAGTCTTGCGTAAGGGGTACCAGAGGACTGCAGTATTGTTGCGACAATGTCATGATTCCCTCCAAAGTGTTGCGCTTTTACCACACATAAGATTTACGAAAAATTGACCTTCGAATGTAACCATCTGATTACAAATGGGGTATAAAATAGATAATAGTTGGCACAATAAATGCCGGAGAAGCGTGTAGCTGCAGGAGGCTATTTGGACCATCAACACACTATCGCTCGATCCGTCTCTGCGGAAGGCATTGGTCTTCATACGGGCGTCAGAGTGCACCTGCGCCTGTTGCCCGCGCCGAACGATGCGGGCACGGTTTTTAAGCGAACGGATCTTGACGGCTTCGTCATCGAAGCCAAAGCCCGAAACGTGACCCGAGTCAGCTACGCCACAAGCCTGATGAAGAAAGGCGTGCTGATTTCAACCACGGAACACCTGCTTTCCGCTCTGGCGGGAGCAAAAATCGATAATGTCATCGTCGAGATTGACAACCTGGAGTTGCCCATCATGGACGGCAGCTCGCTTCCCTTCCTCCATCTGATCCAGCGGGCCGGGATCCGAAAACAACGGGCATTGAGAAGTTACGCAAAAATTCTCAAACCCGTCGAGGTCGTCGAGGGCAACAAACGCATCGCTGTCCTTCCAGCCGATGATCTTCGCATCACGTATCGAATCGACTTCGATCATCCTGTCATCGGCAAGCAGGAACTTTCTTTCGATCCAAGACATGGTGGGTACGAGCAGGAAATCGCTCCGGCCAGGACTTTCGGCTTTATCGATGAGGTTGAAATGCTGCGCAGGAGCGGCTTGGTCAAGGGAGGGTCTCTTGACAACGCCATCGTCCTGACGCGCGACGGAGTGATGAATCCCGAGGGGCTGCGCTTTTCAGATGAGTTCTGCCGCCACAAAATCCTGGATATTATTGGAGACCTCGCGCTCTTCGGTCATCCGCTGGTCGGGCACGTGGTTGCGGACCGCGCCGGCCACGCCATGCACTTCGCTCTGGTCGACCGCCTCTTGCACGAAAAGAGCGCCTGGATGCTGGTGCGAGATCCCCGCTCCGTTCCCGCCAAGGGCCCTTCGGAAGCTCCCGCCATCCTTGCCAGTCCGGTATCCTAATCTCCCCATCATCAAGCCCCTGGGTGCGGTGGTAGCCCCTAAAGCCATCTGATATACTTCACTCGTGCTGGTTGCTGGAGGGTGTATGACCCCGGTCGATACGGACAAGGAATTCAGCGTTTTTGACTCGATGGCCGCACGTTTTGACGTGGCTGCCCAAAAGCTGGGGGTCAACGACGGCCTCTGCAAGTACCTGCGCACGCCCAACCGGGAAATCATCGTGCACATTCCCGTACTGATGGATAACGGCAGGATGGAGATCTTTGACGGGTTTCGCGTCCAGCACAGCATTGCCCGCGGGCCTTGCAAAGGAGGATTGCGCTACGGCCCGAATGTAACGCTCGATGAAATCCGCGGCTTGGCTGCCGAAATGACCTGGAAATGCGCCGTGGTCAACATCCCTTTCGGCGGCGCCAAGGGAGGGATCATCTGCGATCCCGAGCGTCTCAGCCAGGCGGAGCTTGAGAAGCTGACGCGACGCTACACAGCGGAGATTCTGGACTATATCGGCCCTGAGCGCGACGTCCCGGCGCCAGACATGAATACCAACGAGCAAACCATGGCCTGGATTATGGATACATATTCCATGCACGTGCGCCACACCGTGACCGCCAGCGTGACGGGCAAGCCGCTTGACCTGGGCGGATCGCTGGGACGCCACTCCGCCACCGGGCGCGGCTGCATGATTGTGGCCGACCAGGCGCTCAAGCGCTTCGGGCGCGAGCGCCAGAGAACTCGCGTCATTGTTCAAGGCTTTGGAAACGTGGGCTCGGAAGCGGCGCGCCTGATGCACGAGGCCGGATACAAAATTATCGGCGTGGCAGACATCCACAGCGGCGTTTTGAATACAAATGGTCTGGATGTGCCGGAACTGCTGGAATACGCTAGGGTGAACAAAACGCTGGAAGATTTTCCGGAAGCGGAGCCGGTGGGCAGCCAGGAAATTCTGGAGCAGGACTGCGACGTTCTGGTTCCCGCCGCTACCGAAAACGTGATTACCAGCAGGAACGCCGGGCGCGTCAAAGCCCGCATTCTGGTGGAAGGAGCGAACAGCCCCACAACTCCCCCGGCGGACGCCATCCTGTTCGACCGCGGAGTCTTTGTCGTGCCCGACATTCTGGCCAACGCCGGCGGCGTCACCGTCTCCTACTTCGAGTGGGTACAAGACCGCCAGGGCTACTTCTGGCCCGAAGGCATGGTCAATGAGCGCCTGAAGCACATCCAGGTCGCCGCTTTCAATGACGTTGTCCGTTATGGCGAAAAACACAACGTCCATAACCGCATTGCGGCCTACATGCTGGCCATTGACCGCGTCGCCCTCACCCTCAAGCTGCGCGGGATTTACGCCTGAAGCTTGCCTCGCCGCAAAGCTCTCTCTCAGCGCCTGGCATGACGCGGGCTCATATCCCACTCTTCGATTCCAGCAGTTTGTTGAAAAACGTTTCGGAGCCGTGTGATTCCAAGCGTAACAAGGAATGTAGCTCTGAAATCGGGACACGTACGATATTCCTCGCCACCCATCGGCTCCGCTCAGGGCGGGCGGTGCGGCTCCGCGGAATGACAGATCGCGCGAGTTTTCCAACACCCCCATCACCGCGCCACTGCCTTTCAGCGCATCTCCCGACCGAAAGCCGCAGCATGATTCCGGAATAGACAGCCTTGGCCAAGTGAACTATCATCGTGCATTTGGACGCGTTCGCAACAAGTTCCAACCCAAAAGGAGAATTTAAATGAGGCGAGAACGATACAAGGGTCTGTTTCTTTTTGTCGGATGCCTGCTGCTGGCTTCAACCGCAGGAATGGCGTCGGTAAAAACGCCTTCCCTGATCAGCGACAACATGGTGCTGCAAGAAGGGGCGAAAGACCGCATCTGGGGCACGGCCGATCCCTCCGAACGAGTCACGGTGACAATTGCGGGAACTGAGGCAAGTACGGCGGCCGACGCCCAAGGCAAGTGGGCAGTGGAAATTGGCCCGTTGAAGGCCGGCGGCCCGTTTGAAATGACGATTCGGGGTTCAAATGTAATTGTGGTTCACGATGTGATGGTCGGCGAAGTCTGGGTTTGCTCCGGACAGTCAAACATGGAATTCTCAGTCGGCCCCACTCACAACGGTTGGGAAACGGGAGTTCAGAATTACAAGCAGGAGATCGCTAATGCCCACTATCCGCTGATCCGGATGTTCACCGTCGAAAAGACCGTCGCCGGCAAGCCGCAGGAAGACGTCGCAGGCCAGTGGGAGATTACCAGCCCGGTCACGGTTGCGCATTTTACTGCGGTGGGATATTTTTTTGGGCTCAATCTGTATAAGACGCTGCACGTGCCGATCGGCCTGATCCACAGTTCCTGGGGCGGCACTCCGGCTGAGTCATGGACAAGCCTGCCGACGCTTCAATCCGATCCGGAATTCAAGCCCATTCTTCAAAAGTACCAGGAACAAGAAAACAAATTCTTGTCGAATCTTACGGATTTCAATTCCCGATTCGAAGCTTGGCGGAAAGAGTCTGCTGAAGCGAACACAGACGGGACCCCAATCCCGCCGCCGCCGGCAATTAGAAACGACCCGCGCACTAACCCGTGGCGGCCCGCTGGGTTGTTTAACGCAATGATTATGCCGCTTGTTCCTTACAGGATTAAAGGTGCGATTTGGTACCAGGGAGAATCCAACGGGGACCGTGGACGCCAGTATCGCAAGCTATTTCCAGATGTGATCCGAGACTGGCGGCGCGCCTGGAATGAGGGGAACTTCCCCTTTCTTTTTGTGCAACTGGCCAACTTTCAGCCTTTGCCGAACAACTTTTCCTTCCCCCTGGTACGCGAGGCGCAACTGATGACACTTTCCCTGCCGAAGACAGGAATGGCTGTGACCATCGACATCGGAGATCCAACCAGCATCCATCCGCGAAATAAGCAGGAAGTAGGACGGCGGCTGGTTTTAGCCGCGAGGGCGGTCGCCTATGGCCAGCACATAATGTATTCGGGCCCGATTTACAAGTCGATGGAGATTGAAGGAGACAAGGTTTACTTGCACTTCCGGCATATAGGAGGCGGTTTGCGCGCCGACGGCTACGCTCTCGAGGGCTTTGAAATTGCCGGCCAAGACCATCAATTTGTAAGTGCGAACGCAAAAATTCAGGGCGACACAGTGGTCGTCTCAAGCGGCGTGGTCGCGCACCCGGTAGCCGTGCGCTACGGATGGGCGAATAATCCCATTTGCAATCTCTATAACGAAGCGGGACTTCCCGCCTCACCGTTCCGGACGGACGACTGGAAGGACCCCAGCGAGGCAACGCAATAACGGCTATCCCTAGTTGAGAAAGTTAGTGATGAAGTAAGCCCGCGTCAAGCATCCAGCATGGCGCGGGCTTACTTGTGCAAGAGAACTGCGGAATTGAGGCTAACTTGCCTCGTGAGAATGTTCCACCTGCGCCCGGGGCTCGGGAGTTTCGCCCTCGCTCTTCTTGCGCTGGTCTCGCAGAACGGCCTTGCGGCTTAGCCGGATCTTGTTGCCGTCGATCGAGATGACCTTGACCAGAAGCTGGTCGCCCTCTTTCAACTCGTCACGAACGTCCCGAATCCGGTGCTCGGCGATCTCACTGATGTGAAGCAACCCGTCCGTACCGGGAAATATCTCCACAAAAGCTCCGAAGTCAGCCAAACGAACCACCTTGCCTAGGTAAGTCTTTCCGAGTTCCGCCTCCGCCATCATGTCTTTGATGATCTTGAGAGCCTTGCTGGCCGAAGCTTCATCAACAGCGGCAACGTTCACACGCCCGTCGTTTTCGACATCGATTTTTGCCCCGGTCTGCTCGACGATTCCGCGAATCACTTTTCCACCCGGACCAATGAGTTCGCCGATCTTCGCAGGGTTGATGTGGATCGTGTGGATGTGCGGAGCAAAATTGGAGATGTTGGTACGCGAATCAGGAAGCACCGCCAGCATTTTTCCAAGGACGTGCAGCCGCGCGTCTTTGGCTTGAGAGAGCGCCTCCGCCATGATTTGAGGAGTAATACCGGTAATCTTGATGTCCATCTGAAGGGCGGTAATTCCCTCACGGGTGCCGGCAACTTTAAAATCCATATCACCGTAATGGTCTTCGGCTCCGGCAATGTCCGTTAGAATCGCGTAGTTGTCTTCTTCCTTGACAAGACCCATTGCAATTCCCGCAACAGGAGCCTTGATAGGAACGCCAGCGTCCATCAACGCCAGACAGCCTCCGCAGACCGTCGCCATCGACGATGAACCATTGGATTCCAGGATGTCGGAAACCACGCGTACGGTGTAGGGAAAGTCTTTTTCTTCAGGAACCATGCTGAGCAGCGCGCGTTCGGCCAAAGCGCCATGCCCAATCTCCCGCCGTCCGGGGCCTCGGAGAAAACCAACTTCACCGACGCTAAAGGGGGGAAAGTTGTAGTGAAGCATGAAGCGCTTGAACGATTCGCCCTCCAGCACATCCAGGCGCTGCTGGTCTTCCGCGGTTCCGAGCGTGGCCGTTACCAGAGCCTGTGTTTCGCCCCGCGTAAAGAGTGCGGAACCGTGAGTTCTGGGCAGCAAACCAACCTCGCACGTAATGGTGCGGACCTGGTCAAAAGCCCTCCGGTCCGGACGCTGCCGTTTCGAGAGAACATCCTGGCGAAACAGCTTTTCCTCCAGCCGTTCGAAGGCTTCCTTCGCTTTGCGGCGCTTTTCTTCCTCGGATTCAGGATAACCGGAAACGACAGCATCTCGAAGCTCAGCGATCTTCTTTTGGCTTTCAAGCTTAGGATATTTTGAGGTATCCATCGCCTCGCGAAGATTTGCTTCCGCCTTGTTCCGGACTTCAGTCTCAATTGCTTTATCAAGAGCAGGAGCTTCAAATGTCCTCTTCTTGAGGCCCAATTTTTCAAACAGCTCTTTCTCAGCCGCAACGATCTTCTTGATTTCATTGTGGGCATACTGAATGGCATCATTGACCACTTCTTCGGAGACCTCTTTGCCCGTCGCCTCCACCATCGCGATCGCATCTTCAGTCCCTGCCACAATCATATTGAGATCGCTCGCCCGAGTTTCCGAGTAGGACGGGTTAGTCACAAAACTCCCTTCCACCAGCCCGACCCGCACGCCGGCAATGGGTGTCGGAAAGGGGATATCGGAAAGGTAAAGGGCTGCAGCTCCAGCCACAAGCCCGATCACGTCCGGGTTATTGTCGGTATCCGCCGAGAGAACCATCGCAATTACCTGGGTCTCGTCTTTAAAACCTTCTGGAAACATCGGACGAACAGGCCGATCGATCAATCGGCTGCTGAGAATCTCTTTCTCTGTGGGTCGTCCTTCGCGCTTGAAAAAACCGCCGGGGATTTTTCCCGCCGCATAGTTGTATTCGCGATAATCCACCGTGAGCGGAAAGAAATCAATTCCCTCGCGCGGCTTGGTCGAACATGCGGTTGCCAGTACGACAGTGTCTCCGTAACGCACATAAGCCGAACCGTTGGCCTGCTTGGCCACCTTGCCAACTTCGATCGTAAGTGTGCTTCCACCTAATGGGATGCTAACTTGTTCCATAACTCGCTCCTTCAAAATTTCGCCAGTCCCTCAGAGAAGCCCCCCTCCGCACCCTGGGAATGGGCCGCAATTGCAACCCCGCTGCCAGTCATTTGGGCCAGGGACTCCAGATAGAACCTTGAATTTGTTAAGTGGGGGATCGTGGATCGAGGTAAGTGTCCAAGCTAAAGCCGGGCTTTCACCCGGACATGGAAACCTTCTACCTAAACAAAAACGACCCGAAGCACAAAATGCCGAGGGTCGCTTGAGCCCAAGGAGCAGTTTGAACCGGCCTTGCCTGGTTCCTGTTTCACAACCGGCTTACTTGCGGATGCCCAACCGCTCGATCACTTGCTTATAACGCTCAGCATGATGACGCTTCAAGTACTCCAGCAAGCGTTTTCTCTTTCCCACCATGGTCAAAAGCCCGCGCCTTGAGGCGTGATCTTTGCGGTGCACGCGAAAATGGTCCGTCAGGTAAGAGATGCGCTCCGTCAACAGAGCAACTTGCACCTCCGGCGACCCCGTATCCGAAGAATGGACTCTGTAACCTTCGATTAATCTCGACTTTGAATCAGGGGTTAACGCCATCCGCTAGTTCTCCTCGTTTCCGACAGATTCTCCCTCTCGTATCGACAATCAGCATAACATTTTCTCTCCCATCATGGCAAAAAAAATGCTATGCACTTGTCCACAACCTCTGGATCAGCGTTAAGCCAATGCGCATGTCGCTCATTTTCCGTTCCCGGATCCCTTTCCAGATTCATCGTCGTCCCTGTCCTAGGCTCGTTAAAGTCATCGTAGTCACCCTTATCACATATGAGTGTGTGGAGGCTGTACATGATCGTGATGACACCGGCCAGAACAAGCGCCCACCCGATCATCATAAAGGGCGCTAGGCAGCACCAGTCGGGCCGGATCACAATACCCAGCCGATAAACCCTGCGCCAAAAACAATATAGAGTAAACGAATACGTCGGAAGCGTGTTTGCGATGGGTGCATGACCAACATCCTCCCTGCAAAAGCAGGGGGGCTGCTCAGAACCCAGTGTCCTCAGGGCGGTGCCGATTTCCTACAGTGTCAGTCGAATGCCCCCAAAACTACTAGCCACGCCATACGTATACTTTCGACCACTGCTACCTGCAATTATCGGCCAAGGTTGCTTCGGGAATCTCCCTATCAGCCGTTGGTTGTTCAGACTGAAGAACTCGATTGCCTTTTGAGGGCAGAGATCAGACCGCCCCGCTTGAGGGCATCAAGAAAATTTCTTCCACCGCCGTCCGCTCCGGCTGCCTCAACGCAGCGATCACTGCGTCCGCTACGTCCGCCGGCTGCATCACATTGTCGCGGGAAATCTCAAAACCGAACTCGTCAAGCATTTGGGTATCCGTTAATCCTGGCATAATAGCCGTCACCCGTATCCCTTGCGCCCTCAGCTCCTTCCGGAGGACTCGGGTCAGTCCCAGCGCTCCAAACTTAGAGGCAGTATAGGCCGAACAGTTGGCAAAAGTCCGCGAGCTCGATACCGAAAGAATGTTGACCATATGGGCATGCTCGGCCGAAACCAACAAAGGAAGCGCCGCCTGAGTGGTCAGGAAAAGAGCCGTTAGATTGGTCTCGATGTTATCGCGCCAATCTTCAAGAGTGGTCTCACGAAAAGGTTTGTATGTAAAAATTCCGGCGCAATTCACCATGATGTCAAGATGGCCGTAAAGCTTCTTGATTCTCCGGAAGAGGCGGCTAACATCACGCGAGCTTGTGACGTCCGCGGCAATCGTTAACGTCTTTCCCGGGATATTTTTCCGCGCCCGCCGAATAGACTCTGCATCCCGCGCCACCAGCACAACTTCCGTTCCTTCTGCCGCCAGACGCTTGGCGATCGCAAAACCAATTCCGCGGCTTGCTCCGGTGACAACGGCGATACTCTCTGCGAGGTTGCTCATAAGGCCTGCATCCATGACGCAGTTTCCATGATGGCACCGGGCTTTGTCAAACCTCGATTACTGCCCCACAAGAGCACGGATTCCCCGACGGGCTAGCCCCGATCCCGGACCAGGCGCAAAAACTCCGCCCGCGTCTGCTCGCATTCCTTAAAAGCGCCCAGCATCGCGGAGGTTACGGCCACGGAATTCTGCTTCTCGACACCGCGCATGGTCATGCAGAGGTGCCTGGCTTCGATAATGACACCCACGCCTTGCGGCTTGATCGTCCCCATAATGGTTTCGGCAATCTGGTTGGTCAGGCGCTCCTGAATTTGTAGCCGGCGGGCAAAAACATCCACCAGCCGGGGAATTTTGCTGAGCCCAATAACCTTTTCCGTAGGGATATATGCCACATGGCAGCGCCCCAAGAACGGGAGCAAATGGTGCTCGCAAAGACTGAAAATCTCGATGTCCTTAACAATCACCATCTCATCGTAGGCCACTGAGTAGACTGCTCCGTTCAAAACTTTTTGGACGTCCTGCGCGTATCCGCTGGTCAGGAACCTCAGCGATTCCGCCACGCGCTTTGGAGTGTCGAGCAAACCTTCCCGGCCCGGATCTTCGCCGACCTCGCGAATCAGCGAGCGCACCACTTCCCGCAGACGGTCCGGCCCGGCATCGTGCTGAGGTTCACTAACGGTCGTTGGATGGTCGGTTTTCATCTCTTCTCGCATGCTGCTCCCTCCGCAGGGCTCGGGGACGGGCCGAGATATTCAAAAAAGTTGGAATTCGTCTCCTCAAGCCTCACCTTCTCAAGACGCGCGGACCCGCTCTTCACGTCGAATTTATCGCGGAGCAGATCAAAGATTTCGACGCAAAGGTTCTCAGTGGTCGGCACTCGTCCTTTAAAACTTGGAACGTCCAGGTTCAGGTGCGTGTGGTCGAATCGTTCCAGGATTTCCTGCTCGACAATTCGGTCCAGCAGGCCTAAATCGATCAGCATCCCGGTGGCCGCGTCAATAGGCCCGCGCACCGAAACCTCGACGATGTAATTGTGGCCGTGGCCATGGGGATTATTGCATTTGCCATAGAGACGCGCATTCTCCCCCGGGCCAAGCGCCTCGTTATGCAGGCGGTGCGCTGCGGAGAACCGGTAGCGGCGTGTCAGAGAAACCATTATTCCCCGTAATAGTCGACAAAAAGGTCTTGGGTTTCGTACAAACGAATTCGATGCAGCCGGCCGGCAGGAAGTTTCGGCGCGAGAAGGTTCCAGATTTCCACGGCGATATTCTCTGTGGTCGGGATCTTGGTCGCGAAAACCGGAACTTCCTTGTTCAGAAACCGGTGGTCCATAATCCCCAGGACTTCGCTTTCAAGCACGGCTTTCAAGTCCTTAAGATCAAGGACCATGCCAGTGGTTTCATCCACCTCGCCCGCCACGGTGACTTCCAACGTATAATTGTGTCCATGTCCGTGCGGGTTATTACATTTGCCGAAGATGCGCCGGTTCTCTTCAGCGCTGAACTCCGGGTTATGGTAATAGTGCGAAGCTGAGAATTCCGCGCGCCGTGTCAGATATATCATCTTGTTCTTATCCCTACCCTTTCGCCGAATATCGGCGCCCTTTCCAACGGACTTGGCCCGACAAACGATACTCCCGTACGGAGCTCATCAGCAGCAGTCCCAGCAGCCCGGCGCCGAGAACCTGGTACTTCGCGAGGGCCAGATCAAAGCCCAGCCGGGCCAAGTTCTGCCGATACGCCCGGTGCCGCACGACCGCAACCGCAAGGCATAAGAGAGCCCCCAGAAACATCGCGCCGCCTCCAAAGCCCGCTGCAATTAGAAGACACCCTGCCAATCCCCCCACGGGAACAAGGAGGTCAAAAGTCCATGCCTCCGCAAAGGACTTCAGCATCGGCCAGAGCTTCCGCCCATACAACAAATATAGATTCTTACTCCAGCCTTGCCACATTTCCCCAAAGCTTCGGTACATGCGCGTCCGAACCCAACGCGGCCCCGGCAGAAAAATGATCCTGCCTCCTTCCGCCTTAACGCGCCTGGCCAGTTCAACATCTTCAAGGATTTCCGAGCGCACCCCTGAGTGCCCTCCAACACTATTGTAGACCTTGCGCCGGATCAGCAGGTATTGCCCGTTTGCGGCCGCCGCAGAGGATGCGGGGTTTGAAACCTCTTCAAAACGGTAAAGACGCGCAAGTTGCACAAAGACCATCGGGATCAAGGACTTCTCCCACCACCCTATCATCTGCTGGCCAGGCGAAAGCGATACGAGGTCCGCGCGCTCTGCTTCTGCGCGATCAAGGACGGCTTCGAGACTGCCGGGGAGGTGTTCGGTGTCGGCGTCGGTAAAAAGCAGCCATTCACCTGCCGCCACCTCCGCGCCAACCGCCGCCGCATGATTTTTTCCTATCCAGCCCTCAGGTAACACCTCTAGACGAATAGAGCGAAGCAGCCGAATCTCTTTTTCGAGCCTCTCGAGAACCGCACCTGTGCCATCGGTCGATTCATCGTCGACCACCACAATCTCTTGGACGCCCTTCTGCGCGGAAACCGACCTTACCGCGCGCTCAACGTTCTCTTCCTCGTTTCGCGCGGGAATAATCACGGATACGACGCGCCGCCCGCGCTCTTCCGTTGCGTGCTGCCCGGCTGCCATGTGGATTGATGCTGTCACGAGCGCCCCAAACGATTATAATGGGGGTTTATAACATGCGCAAAATCACTATCGCAAAGTGGATTGTCATTGGGTTTGCCGGCCTGGCAGTTTTGTGGTTGATTTTCCATCCTCAATCCCGGAAGCCGGTTGCCTTAGGAGATCGGGCGCCGAATTTCACCCTGTCAGAGTTTCCCTCCGGCGATGTGTCGCTTCGGGATTTTCGCGGCAAAGTAATCCTTCTGAACTTCTGGGCCACCTGGTGCCCGCCCTGCGTCGTGGAAACACCGAGCCTTGAGGCCCTGGCGTCCAAGATGAAAGACCGCGGCGTGGTGATCCTCGGCGTCAGCGTGGATCAAGACCCCGCGGCGCTGAAGACGTTTGTGGAAAGGAACCACTTGACCTACCCTGTCGCGCGCGATCCCTCCAGGAACATTCCCGCCCGCTACGGAACCTACAAGTTCCCGGAAACCTACATCATCGACCGAACCGGCCACGTCGCGGAAAAAATCATCGGCGCCACCGACTGGACCGATCCGCGCATGATCGACTACGTCGAAGATCTGGCGCGCCGAGGTTTGAAATCCGGGGGATAGCCGCGGGATAGTAGACGATATAGAGAAAGCGCCAGCTAGCGAAATGGATTCATGATTGGATGAGTTCACAGTTATGTAGATGGAGACCAAGACTGTTTACTCTTTCGATCTGCCCGAGAGCATTTATCGTGTCCGCCACTCTAACGGACTATTATGTGGCCATGCCATTTTTCGTCAAACTTAAGGCCAACCGGCCAGTTGGTAGCCACGGTCAACCGCATCTAGGGTTGACCGTGGGATCGTCCTACGCAAAAAGGCCCACGACAAAAAACCCTGTCCGTGGCTATCAAAATTCCTTACAACGCCAGCCTGCGCAGACGCAAGGCGTTCGAAATCACGGAGACCGAACTGAAGGTCATGGCCGCACTGGCGATCAAAGGGCTGAGTAACAGGCCGAAAAACGGATAGAGCACGCCCGCCGCCAGAGGAATGCCGAGCGAGTTATAAATGAACGCGAAGAAAAGGTTCTGGCGAATGTTGCGCATAGTTTCATGGCTCAGCTTGCGAGCCTTGGCGATGCCTCGCAAGTCGCCTTTGAGAAGCGTCACGCCAGCGCTTTCGATGGCCACGTCGGTGCCGCTTCCCATGGCAATTCCCACTTCAGCCTGGGCAAGCGCCGGAGCGTCGTTGATGCCGTCGCCCGCCACCGCCACCACGCGGCCTTCGCGTTGCAGCCGCCGGACGACTTCGTTCTTCTGGTCCGGCAAAGCCTCCGCTTCCACTTCGTCAATCTCCAGCTTCTTGGCCACCGCTTCGGCGGTTGTGCGGTCGTCGCCCGTCAGCATCACAATGCGAATTCCGTCATGATGGAGAAGCTGGATGGCCTCGCGCGTCGATTCCTTGATCGGATCCGCCACGCCGATCAAGCCTGCCGCGCACCCATCAGCGACAACGAACATTACCGTTTGCCCATCCTGCCGCAGTATCTCCGCGCGGTCCTCCAGGCCGCTTGAGCGAATGCCGAGTTCTTCAAGGAGCTTGCTGTTACCAAGGGCAATGTTTCTACCCTCCACGCTTCCGGTAACGCCCTTGCCGGTTAGGGACTGGAAATCGCGGGCATCCACAAGCTTCACGCCCTCGCTTCGAGCGCCGTTAACAATGGCTTCCGCCAGCGGATGCTCGCTCGCCCGTTCAAGGCTTGCCGCGAAACGCAGCAAGTCCTGGTCGTTCCAGCCTTCAAGCGGCTCAACTGAAGCAAGCCGTGGCTTGCCTTCCGTCAGCGTGCCTGTTTTATCCACAACCACGGTGTCGACTTTTTCCAAAACTTCCAGGCTCTCGGCGTTCTTGATCAAAACGCCCGCCGTGGCGCCGCGTCCGGTGCCCACCATGATCGACATGGGCGTCGCGAGTCCCAGGGCGCAGGGGCAGGCGATGATCAGCACCGCAACGGCGTTGACCAGCGCATAGGCCATGCGCGGCGAAGGACCCACCATTGACCAGACAACAAAAGTAATGACGGCAGAACCGACCACGGCCGGAACAAAATAACCCGCCACCACGTCCGCCAAGCGCTGAATCGGCGCGCGGCTGCGCTGCGCCTCGCTCACCATGCGGACGATCTGTGCCAGCAGAGTGTCGCTGCCCACGCGCTCGGCCCGCATCACAAGGCTGCCTTTACCGTTCACGGTTCCGCCGGTCACGCGCGCGCCGGCGGCTTTTTCAACGGGCGTAGGTTCTCCGGTCACCATCGACTCATCCACAAAACTCGAACCGTCAAGAACTTCTCCGTCCACCGGAACTTTCTCACCGGGCCGCACACGCAGCCGGTCACCCGGATGCACGCGGTCGAGCGGGATGTCTTCTTCACTTCCGTCCTCGCAAACCAGGCGAGCTGTTTTCGGCGCAAGGCCCAGCAAGGCCTTGATGGCGCTGGACGTTTGGCTGCGAGCGCGCAACTCAAGCACCTGGCCGAGCAGCACCAGCGTTGTGATGCCCGCCGCAGCATCAAAGTAGACCGCGACAGTTCCGCCCACGCCCCGGAAAGACGCCGGGAAAATGCCGGGCGCGATGGTCGCCACAGCGCTATAGGAGAACGCCGTGCCGGTGCCGATAGCAATCAAGGTGAACATGTTCGGGCTACGGTTCACGATGGACGCCCAGCCGCGCTGGAAGAACGGCCACCCGCACCAAAGGACTACCGGCGTGGCCAAAGCAAATTCAACCCAGGCCATAGAGGTGCCCGAAAACATGCGTCCTGCGGGAACTATTTCCGCGAGCGGCAGAATGATCAGAGGAACCGTCAGCACCAGGCTGATCCAGAACCGGCGCTTCATATCCACATATTCAGGATTGGCTTCTTCTTCAAGCGTTACGGTTCTCAGTTCGAGCGCCATCCCACACTTGGGGCACGGTCCTGGCTTCGGCTGATGAACTTCCGGATCCATCGGGCAGGTGTAATCGGCCCCAGGCGGGGCTTCAGCGGATTGAGGCGCCGGCTTTGAAGGGTTTAAGAACTCCTCGGGCGAAGAGCGAAACCTTTCAAGGCAGGGCTCGCAGCAAAAGTAATAGGTGGTCTCTTTGTACTCGTAACTGCCCACCGCGGAGGAAGGATCGACGTCCATGTCGCACACGGGATCCTTAAAGGTTCCAGCTTCATTGAACGGATCGGGGCCGGTCAAAGCGTTTCCACGGTGCAGTTCATCATTCATAGTTCAGTCCCTTTTCCACACAGAAACGGCTCCCACTCGAACTCTTGGATTCTCAGCCATTGTCTGCCTAAAATTATAGCTCCACTTATTGAATTGACTGGAGACTTCTCCGGTCCAACCGTCAGCAGAAAACTCACACTTCCAATGGGCTTGCAGGCCGCTGCGGCGCGGGACGCTTGATTTGAATCAAGTCGCTGGAGGGCTTGCCTCTGCCAAAGCTCAGGACATCCATGGGACAAACGGTCACGCAGATGCCACAACCGATGCAAGACGAGTTGGCGTTGGTGATCGGCTGTTGCTTCAGTGCGAAGCTCATCACGTCAATTCCCACCAGGCAGTTGCGGCTGCATTCCGTGCAGGCGATGCACTTCTCGTTTGCCTCGATGCGGTAGCGGCTGATGCCCAGTTTGGCGTAGGCGTGGCTGAACAATTCCATCATCTTGGCCAGCGGGCACCAGTACCGGCACCAGATTTTCCCACCCAGAAACGGATAGAGAGTGACGGGAATAATCCCAACCAGCCAGATATCCGCCAGCACGTGATAGAACTCGAGTCCCCACGTACCCGGACCACGGAGGAAAGCCACTGCGTCATGCAGCAGCACCGCCAACGTCACAATCACCGCCAGAACAAGAATGACTAGATTCATCTGTTCCCAGCGCTTGCTGGACTTACCTTTGGGCGCCAGATGCCGCCAGCGGTCGCCAAGCGTCTCTGCGAGGCCTCCGCAGCCGCAAATCCAGGAGCAATAACGCTTGCCATGCCAGAGAACAAATAACGGAATGATGCCGAAAGCCAGCAGGACTCCCCAAATGACCCAGATTTTGCTGGGGTCGCCAAAGAAGGTGTAAAAAAACAGTGGCCAGGCGTATACGATGCCGTAGCTGCGCCAGGACTGGCCTGCGAATGCGGGATCATGCGCAAGCCGCTCGCCGACCCATTGATACTTGATCGCCCATTCAAACAAAAACTCCGGAATGATGAAAAAGAAGATCCACTGAAAGCCCAGCAAACTGACGTAACGCCAGATCTGGAACTTGTCCTTACGGTCGAGGCCCCAGCGCTTGAGAGCCGCTATGCCAAAAACCGTCATAACTATGCTGTAAAGCACGTCGTACCAGAAAGAAGCAGAATGGCCAAAGACCGAAAGGAAGTTAAAACCCCAGCCACGGTAAGGCCAATATTCCGTCCCAGGCCCTCCGGTCTTTATGCCATAGATCGTGTAGCAAGCCAGAAACGACACTCCCAGCAAGGAAAAGCGGTCGCCGCGAAACCCCGTGACGAGCAGAGCGCCTGCCGCCGCCAGTGCGACCAAACCTCCCGCCCAGGACGGCATGTACTGGATCGCGCTTACACCAGATTGCCCGCCAAAAATCCAAAGGCCCAGCAATACACCCAGCGTCAGCCCTGCCGCTCGCAGCCAGCTCCCGTTCCATTCATTCTCAAGCCGCAGCCCCAGCGACTTCAGAAACTTGCCGGAAAACTCGGAGCCGACCAGGACAAAGGCGTAATCGAAAGGAATCTTCTCGACGGATTTCTTCCCGTCCCTTTCAGTCTGGAGCGTCGCAACCTTATCGCCGAACTCGAGAACAGTAGAATTCAAGCAGGTCTTTAGACGACCGCTTACAGCTGCATCTTCCAGCAGCCCGCTATTGTCCTTGAACAGCCGGTAAAACTGATCCCCGCGGTAGGCGAGCGTTACGGGGTTGTGCTCGCTCAAAGTGATGGCGGCTTCGGCGGCACTGTTGCCCCCGCCCACGATCAAAATGTTTTCGCCGCGATATTCCTTGGAACTGTAGAGCCGATGATAAACGCGTTCCTGCTCTTCGCCGGGAACGCCAAGCTTGCGCGGGTTGCCGCGCTGCCCGGTGGCAAGAATGACGTGCCTGGTCCGATACTCGGCTTTGTCACTGGTGAGGCGGAAACTGCCGTCTTTCAACCGTTCCAGGGCTTTGAGGCCTTCCTCAACGTGAACATCCATCTGGTTGTCGCGGATGATCTGATGCCAGCGCCGAACGAGGTCCTCTTTCCGGGCGCCGTCAAGCCAGAGCTTTCCTTTGGGAGGCTGCTGGTCCGGCTCAGCATAAACCCACTTCCCTTCCGGAAAATCTTCGATGGTATTGGCAATCTTGTTCTTTTCCAGCATCAGGGTACGCAGGCCTTTATCCCTGGCGGCGAGACCGGCATTGAGTCCGGCGGCTCCCGCGCCTACCACGATGACATCGTACATGTCAGGATCATCGGATCGCGCATCGGACTTGGAGGCGATATGTTGAATCATGTTGTAGCCCTGCTCCATGGCCAGCTTGATGACTGGGGCGCCCGCCAAATCCCCGACAACGTAAAGCCCTGGAATATTGCTCTCTTGGTGCGACTTCAGGGCAGGACGCCGTTCCGTCATGTTGGGACTTGCAAAAATCGCCTGCACCGTTTCCACGATCTTGCCCAATGCCAACTCCTCCGGCCGGCTTCCTCAAAGGCCGGCTTTGTGAACCTCTGATTCAGACGACGGCTGCAACCCGGCCCCGCACCCGGCGCACTGCGCAGCCGAAGGATGGTTCGTTTTTCCGCACTCCGGGCAGGAACTTGGCTCCGGCGTGACGCGGACTTTCCCAAGCCCCGCGGGAACGTAAGTAAGACCTTCCGAATGCCTCGGCGGACGCGTGAGCAGCAGCAGGTAACCAAAAACATTAAACACCAGTCCCCATCCGAACCACGCCACAGGACTGCGGCCGCGACGTAGAGCCTGCTGCGCACAGAGCGCGGCGAACACCAGCCCGGCCAGAATATACAAACCGGCCAGGAACCATCCGAGTGAGGCTTTTGGTTCTTTGGCTCCGGCCCCAAGAAACGCTCCTTGCGGTTGAAGAATTCCGAGAAAGCGATAAGGACGCCTCAGCAGTTCGGCGTAGCAGTTCATCCTATGAACAGCGACCCTCTGCCCGTTGACAAGGAAGGCAAAATCGTCCTTACCAATGGGCTTGTCGCAGACCCGGCAAACCATTCCCGGCACGGACTTGATTCGCTCCCCGATAAGCTTTCCGCCCACAACTAAATCTTGCGGCTCCGTCTTTGTAGGTCCATTGGATAAGATTTCGATTTGCGCAGGCGGCCGTTGTTGCGCGCAGTTTGCGACGCATACCGCGAGGACCATCACTAGAGATGTTAGCGCCGATCGCCACATTGCCCTGTCACCTTTTCAGCCAAGTATTTCGCGTTGCCGCCTCAGGCATAAGGGTGTTCTCACATAAAATCGAGAACCTGTCGGCCACCACCCACTCCCCCGTTAACCGGCCGGCCTCGTGTTCCTCGTAGCTTACGACCTTTGAATGTGAGTTGAAAGAGCGTTGGGACAACGGGGCGAAAATCTCCCGCCGGAGTGCCGTCTTCCGTTGTGTTTGATAGATTCGCAAATCTGACTGAAGTTACGAGAAATGACAGAGCGGGAATCTGGGTATAGCCAAATAACCCTTGCGCAAAACCGATAGAATGCGGCGCACCCGGTAAACGCTGTTATTCAGCGACGTGAATCATCGCCTTGACGACACCGTCACGGTAATCCGCAACCATGTCGAAGGCTTGTTGAGTTTGCGCCAGCGGGAAATGGTGGGTAACCAATTGATCCACATTGACGGCGCCGCTCGTAACCAGATCAATTGCCGCGGCCGTGCATTCATTCTGCCTGCGGACGCTTTGTAAACGGACTTCCTTGCGCCGTGCGGCATGGACATCAAAGCTGACGCGATTTACCTCTGGAATGCCGACGATGAGCACCGTTCCGCCCGGCTTCAGCATTTCGATTGACTGGTCAAGAGTTTCCTGCTGGCCGGCGCACTCAAATACAAAATCCACTCCTAGCGGCTCCTCTTCCCGAAGAGCGCTGACAACGTCGCTTTTCTTTGGATTACCCACCCAGTCCGCTCCGCAGCGCCGGGCCGCTTCCAGGCGTTCATCGATCAGATCAGTGACAAAGGCCTTGCAGTCTCCGGCAGCTTTGCTGGCCAGCAGCACGCACAATCCGATAGGTCCGCTTCCCAAAATCGCGATCTTCGCTCCGGCTTGCATCCCTGCCAGTCTCTGGGCGTATACACCGATCGCAAGCGGTTCAACCACGGTAGCCTGCACCAGGGTCATGGAATCTGGAGTTGCAAAACAAGAATCCTCCGGCATCACCACGTATTCGGCCAGAGCGCCTCCGGCTCCCCCAGCCGCTCCCAGGAATTTCTGGTCCCGGCAGGTGTGTTCCCGCCCGCAGAGGCACTGATCACACTTTCCGCACCTGACCAATGGATCAATCGCCACTCGCTGGCCGGCCTTCAGATGCTTCACTTCTCTCCCGGCAGCCACCACCGTCCCCGCGCACTCGTGCCCGGTCCATTCCGGGTAGTTGGCCACCTGCGAACCGATCCGTCCCGTAGTAAAGAAATGCACGTCCGACCCGCACACGCCTACTGTCCCTATCCGTATAAGGACGCTACGAGGATCATCGATCTCCGGCTGCACCGCCTCCTGAATCGCGATCTGCCGCAAACCCGTCAAAAATGCTGCCTTCATGGTGGCTCCTTCGTTGAAATAAAATGTATTGTACCGGCAATACCAGGTAGATGTCCAAGGCGAAAGTGGAGCCGGGTAGATTGTGTGGAGCGCGTTAAGTCCTTCGGCATCGGCGCTGGTCGAGCGGACCAGGTCAGCGAGTTCATTCGATTGACCGCAGCGGTGTCCACGGTTAAGCTGTTTCTATAGGATGAACCATGACAACGAATGGACAGATCCCGATAGAAGATTTCAGGATTTTGGAGAGAACTTCACCGAGCATTCCCGCTTTGGCTGATCTCAGGGGCGCAATCGGACAAACGCTCACCGGACTTGGACTCCCACCTGAAAAACTAACAGGCCGGCGGATTGCGGTCACGGCAGGAAGCCGAGGCATTGCCGACCTGAAGGAAATCGTAAAAGCCGTGTGCGAGTGGCTGAAAGCGCGGGACGCGCATCCCTTCGTGATCCCAGCCATGGGGAGCCACGGCGGGGCGACCGCTGAAGGCCAGCTTGCGGTTCTTGCGGATTACGGCGTCACGCCTGATGGGGTTTGCGCTGAAATCAAATCCGACATGGCAACTGTCCTTTTGGGCGAGACGCCCGAGGGCTTTCAGGTCTCCATGGACCGCAACGCCTGGGAAGCGGATGCCGTGGTGGTAATGAATCGCGTCAAGCCTCACACGGATTTTTCAGGCAACATCGAAAGCGGTTTGCTAAAGATGATGGCGGTCGGCATGGGCAAGCGCGACGGCGCCCGCGAGACTCATCGTTGGAGCAGGAAATTCGGGCCCGAGCGAGTTATTCGCGCGATCTCCAGCGTTACGCTAGCCAAGGGAAAGATCCTATGCGGACTGGCCGTTGTCGAAAACGAAATGCACCAGATTGCAGCCCTCGATGCCGCTCTTCCGGAGGGCATTGTTGCCATGGAAGAGGCAATGCTGCCCGTGGCGCGCAAACTGGTTCCTCGCATACCCTTTTCAAAATTTCAACTTCTCGTCGTAAACGAAATGGGAAAAAACGTCAGCGGAACGGGCATGGACACCAAGGTCCTTGGAAGGGGTGTGAGGTCTGCGCAGGGCGAAGCACCCGAAATTGACCTGGTTTACGTACGCGATTTAACGGAGGGGAGCGCCGGCAATGCGGCGGGGATTGGGCTTGCGGACGTCATGCACGAGCGCTTGTACCGCAAAATCGACCTGCAAACGACTTATGTAAATATTCAAACTTCTCTAAATCCTTCTATGGGCCGTATGCCCATGTTCCTGGCTTCTGATCGCAGCGCCCTCAATTTTGCCCTAGCCACACTGGGCAGCCCGGGGCTAGGAGAACAACGCATCATTTGGATCCAAAATACGCTCGCTCTCAATCGGATTGCCGTTTCAGCTACCCTCGCTCGGGCGACAGCAGAACTCCCCGGCTGGCGGCTTGTGCCGCAGGATTATTCACTCCAATTCGACAGCGAGGGAAATTTCACTTCGTCTTTTTTGCAGTCCTCCTGACAGCGGAGTCGGGACGATCGAGGATCGGACGAAAAGGCAGATAGCATCGCTTGACTCATCGCATGATCAGGCTCAGAATGAAGTGGTTTGGTTGAGGAAAGTATGAGCCTAAAGCTCTTGCAGGCCGCAATCGTTGCCGTAGTTCTCGGTTTATGGTTGTCGGTTACCGCCCCGGCCAAGGCCCAGGCACAAGGGGCCACTCCGTCCGGTTCGTCAACCGCGAAGACAAAGACATCAGACACCTCTGCCAAGCTGCCGCTCAAGGATATCACCCTCGTGAGCACCTCCAAGGCGGCCCGCGAAGCCGCCTTGAAAACAAAAACCCAGGCGCCAGGAAAGTCCGCGTCGAAATCCGGGCAAGTGGCGGGCGATGGAGTAATGGAGTTTCAGCTCGCCAGACAGGAATCATCAGCCAGATATGATTCCGGAACGGTTCAGGTGAAGGATGGCAAGAAGCACGTGCTTAAGGACATTCACGGAACCATTTACGGCGCGACGGGCGCTCAAGGTGTTGCGGGCAGATCCACTGCTGGGGCCATCGGGGCGGCTACGAGCGGCGGGAAATTCAACATTTTCGTCGAAGGTCAGAACTCGCAAGCAAAGAATCCAGCCCGCCATTAGCTGATGAGCATTGATTTATATTCAAAAAGACGACGGAGCGTATGTGAGCTTCTGTCAGATTTCCCGCATCCCGCATGGGCGGCGATTTTCCTTTTTTTCTTTCTTGGTTCTTGCGGCCGGCTCTCCGCAGCCTCGCCGACCACGGTCGAGTGCGGCTCCGTCCCGAGCGTCAACCTTCATCGGGCCGTGGGTTATTGCATTGATCTTCCGGCTGACTACGCTTCCACGGCTCCGAAGCGCTATCCCGCGCTCTATTTTTTGCACGGCTTGTTCGGGAATGACCATTGCTGGGCCGATCGCGGCAGGAAGGGCGTTTTTGATCGTCTAACCGCCAAAGGAACGATCGGAAAATTTCTGGTTGTCATGCCAGACGGAGGTTAGACGTTTTATATCAATTCCGAAGACGGCCAGGACCGCTACGAGGATTTCTTCATCCGGGAATTCGTTCCCTTCATCGATCAACACTACAGGACTCTTGCGGAACGGGACGCGCGCGGGATCAGCGGCCTCTCGATGGGAGGTTACGGCGCGCTGCACCTCGCGATGCGCCATGCCGACGTTTTCGGTTCGGTCGGCACCCACAGCGCCGTCCTGCTGCCAGGTTTCCGAACCCGATCCCAACCGACGGCCGCCGGGGATTTTACGCCCGCATTCTCCGGCACGCCTTTGGATCTCCTCTCAACCAGGCCTACTGGGAAAAGAACAGCCCGCTTACGCTTGCCGAACATCCTGAACGCTTCAAGGGCCTGAAAATCTATTTTGACTGCGGGGACCAGGACCGTTACGGCTTTGAAAAAGGCGCGGCACTGCTTGATGAAATTTTGAACAAAGAGAATTATCCGCATGAATATTTCCTTCGTCCCGGCGATCATGGCTGGAGCTTCCCTGATCAATACATGAAGTATTCTCTGCTCTTCGAATGGCGGATATTCGAAAAAGCCGAGCAGTAACAAAGCAAGTCAAGGCACAGGAATCTAGAACCGTCGTCTCTCATCAGGAAACAAAGCGAGCAGGAGTACGGCGTTATGAAGGGTTTTTCACGCATGGCTTTCGGCATTCACCCTTTGCCATCTCCGGCGGAACTCCAAATTCGCGCTTGCTCGTTCGACCGTCTAAGCGCAAAGATGCATATCCGCAACTCCGAGATGAAGCAGAGGCATGAGGAGTGAAAAACATGACTTCAAGAGAAAGAGTCCTTGCCGCTTTTGCTCATCAGGAATCCGACCAGGTCCCGATCGACCTTTCCGGACATCGGTCGTCGGGAATCGCCGCAATAAGCTACGCCAAGTTGCGCAAGCATCTCGGCCTTCCAAGTAAACCAATCCGCGTATATGACCCTATTCAACAACTGGCCATCGTGGATGAGGATGTGCTGGACCGATTTGCGGTGGACACCATCGAACTTGGGCGTGGCTTTGCCCTGGAAGATGAAGCGTGGGCAGATTGGGTGTTGCCGGATGGTTCCCCTTGTCAGATGCCTGTGTGGGCTCTGCCTGAACGCGCGGAAGGGGGATGGATCTACCGGTCAAAAACCGGAAGGGTCATCGCGCGCATGCCGGACGGGGCCTTGTATTTCGAACAGGCGTATTTCCCATTCGCTGACATGGCGGGCCCGAAAAGCCTTGAGGCGGCCATGCAGGAATCGATGTGGCACTCGATTGCCAGCCCTCCGGGGCCTCTCGCGGATGGCATGGAAGGGCTCAAACGCTTTGGCGAGGGGGCAAAGAGACTGTGCGCGGAGACCGACAGAGCGATTTTAGCGCTGTTCGGAGGCAACCTCCTCGAGTCGGGGCAGTTCCTTTACCGTAATGACAACTTCTTTATGCTCCTGGCCGGCGAGCCCAAGAAAGCGCACGATTTTCTTGACCGGTTAGTTGAGATTCATCTCGCAAATCTCGAGAAATTTCTGGGCGCCGTGGGACCTTACATCGATATCATTCTCTTTGGGGACGATCTCGGGATGCAATCCGGACCGCAGATCTCTCCGGCCATGTACCAAGAGTTTTTCAAGCCCCGGCACAGTCTGATGTGGAAGCGCGCGAAAGAACTGGCTGACGTAAAAGTCATGCTGCACTGCTGCGGCGGCGTCCGGCAACTTCTTCCCGACCTCATCGACGCTGGCCTCGATGCCATAAATCCCGTCCAGATCACCTGCACGGGAATGGATTCCAGAGAGTTGAAGCGCGAGTATGGGAAGGACCTGGTCTTTTGGGGCGGCGGATGCAACACACAGGAAGTCTTGCCGAAGGCTGCGCCTGAGGCGATTCGGCGCCACGTCAAGAAGCAGATCGAAATTTTCAGGCCGGGAGGCGGGTTCGTTTTCCAGCAGGTGCACAACATCCTGGCTGATATTCCTCCAGAAAACGTTGTTGCGATGCTCGACGCGGTTCGTTGACAATGGAACTTGCGATTGCCAAAAGGAGAATCAAGCTCAACGGTTATGTCGAATACCATAAATGTTCTTGCACTCTTTGCTCACCCGGATGACGCGGAATTCCTTTGCGCCGGGACGCTGGCTCATCTTGCATCGCGCGGCGCAGGTATCCACCTTGCAACGATGTCGGCGGGAGATTGCGGGAGCACGACTCTCGCGTCTTCCAAGATTGCGGCCTTGCGCCAGCGCGAAGCTGCGCGTGCCGCTTCATTGATTGGGGCCCGGTACCACTGTCTGAAGGGCAAAGACCTGCTTGTCTTTTATGACCATCCGCATCTGAACAAGGTGATGGAACTTGTCCGGCGAGTGCGCCCGTCGCTCGTTTTCACTCACTCGCCGGTTGATTACATGGCTGACCATGAGATGGTAAGCCGTCTAATTCAAACCGCTTGCTTCGGCGCAATGGCGCCTAACTACAAGACCGGCCATCGAAATCCGGCGCCTCCATTGCCCGGCGTCCCTCATCTCTATTACGCCGACGCCTTCGGCCGGCGAGACATCCTGGGCCACAAAATAGCCTCCGGCATCTACGTCGACATCAGCAAGACGCTCAAGCGGAAGGAAGAAATGCTGGCCTGCCACGAAAGTCAGCAGGCATGGCTCAAGACACAACAAGAGATACCCGGAACGCTCTTTGCGATGCGCAAGATGTCGCAAGAAGTTGGAAAAAGCGGCGGCTTCCGTTGGGCGGAAGGTTTTCGACAACACCTTGGTCAAGGATTTCCTGCCGATAATCTCCTCAAAAAGCTGCTCGGCAGATTAGTTCGATAGCCCGCATAAAACCGCATCGCACCCTGGCATTCTCGCTGCGCCAACGAACGCCGGAATCCCAAACAGGGACCGGAGCACTCCTCGTTTGACAACGTTGAAAACCTATTCCCGGCGGTTCGAAGAACTTGCAGAAAACCATCTTCCGGAGGACAACGAGTGTGTTCGGGTTTCTTCGACGGAATCTGCAATGAAAGTTATAATAAAAAGGGCCGAATTCGCTTTATTGACTGCTCAAAGCGTTCGGGGGTGAAGCGCAATCTCTTGTCGGGAACTCTGCACCAAACTTCGCTGCCACAAGGGCTCCCGCGCACAATCCCATGTGCGGGACAAAGCATTCTGGTGCGCACCGCTAAGCAAGCTTCTTAGGCGCGCGTTTATCGGGCTGGTTCTCACCTGGCTTGGATGCGTAGGGTGGGTCCTGGCGTCTCCCCCAAAGTGGGGACGCACGGTTATTCGCATCAGCCTTAAGACCGACGCCGACCTCCCTCTCTCCCGATTTAAAGCACAAATCCTACAGCAGACCGGCGAACCGCTCGATGCAGCCAAAGTGGATGAAAGCCTAAAGAAGCTTTACGCCACGGGCCGATTTGTTGATCTCCGGGCTGATGCCGAAGCCGTTTCTGGCGGTATTGAGCTCGTTTTTGTAGGAAAGGCCCAGTATTTTATAGGAGTTGTGCGGGCAGCGGGAACCTTCAAACCGCTCAACCGGGGTACGCTTGTCGCGGCTGCCCGACTCTCGCTGGGGAATCCATTAAACAAACGTGATCTCACGCGAGCCAAGAACAACATCCAACAAGTTCTCAACGACAACGGCTTCTATCAGCCTAAAATCCAGACCCAAGTCGTCCGCGATCGGGAAACCCAAACAGCAAACGTCCTTTTCACGGTCAACTCCGGTTCGCCAGCCCGCCTCAACAAGATTATTTTTGCCGGGCAGCCTGCCTTTCCCGCAGGGCGCTTGTGCTCAGTCGCCGGGTGGAAGGAAGGCCGTCACCTGACTTCATCCGACATCGAAAAAGGCATCTACAAAATCCACAATTTCTATATGAAGCACGGCTACCTAAAGGCCAATACCACCATTCAAAAGCGAGTCTTTGAACCCAAAAGCAACACCGAAGAACTCTACCTAGAATCGGAAGCCGGCCCTCTGATTCAGGTGCGAGTGCGCGGGGCCAAAGTGTCGAAATCAAAGCTCCGAAATATCCTGCCGGTATATCAGGATGGCGTGACGGATGAACAGGCCTTGAAAAGGGGAGCCGATGCCCTCAAA
>JAJYHU010000366.1 GCA_021784615.1 Acidobacteriota bacterium
GCCATTAACATCCATCACAGAGATGGCTTCGGCATGGTCAGTCCCAATCCGGTGGGAAAGGAAAACGTCGGCGCGCCGGGATACCGGCGTAACCACCCCTTCCCCTTGGGCCGGCGCTGCGGCCGCCCGCTGCGGCGCGCTCACAGCCGCCAGTGCCGGCGCTGCGGCTGCGCTCAATCCTAAGCTTAAGAATTTACGACGTTGCATAAGGCCTCCTTGGCTGAAATTTTTATGAGTGACTGTCTCCCTGCGGCGAACGGCGCATTCTGCGCCGCCACCGCATCAACAATCCGTCCATACCCCTATCCTTTGCGGCGCAAACCTGCCGTTGTCCCTTCATTGCGTACCCATACTAGCATTATCTTTGCGGCGGTTCGGCTTGATTTGCAAGGATGAAAGCTCAGCGCGCGGGCAGAACTCCATTTCCTCTGCTCCATCCGGATCAGTTACAATTAGCTCCGTAAACTGGCGGTTTGGTGAAAAATCCTCCGAGGACAGAAGGATTCGCGCCAGGGGAATCGGCCGGCGCCGTTCGCGCGCCTCAGTCTATTCGGTCTATTCCTATGCTCTTCCGCATAGCGGAAAGATTCACAAGGGAGTGACACATGCGCGAGATAAAGTTTTCGAGAGCAGGTATTCTAAGGCGAGACTTTCTTGCGAAGTTAGCGAAAGCCTCCGCTGGAGTCGGGCTTGCCGGCGGGTCCATGTTGTCTACGCCTTTTACATGGGCGGAACGGGCCGCAGACCCAATGGCGGCATCCGGGCATACGCTCCGCAATTCCCACGCTTCGCAGGTATGGCCGCTCATCGGCACGGGCTGGCACGGCCACGCGTTTCCCGGCGCGGCCGCGCCGTTTGGCTTGGTGCAGTTGAGCCCGGATACGTCCGGCGTGCCGGAAACCTGGTACAACTGGGACCACAGCGCGGGCTATCATTACAGCGACAAAGTGATCAACGGCTTCAGCCACACGCACCTCCAGGGAACGGGCGCCCGAGAGTTGGGCGACGTGTTGCTGATGCCGGTGGTTGGCGGGCGGAATTGGACATGGGACGAGGGTGCGCCGGGCAAGGGATATGGCTCGGCTTTTTCTCACCTGCATGAAGAGGCCCAGGCAGGCTATTACAGCGTTTTCCTTGACACGCCGGGCGTAAAGACGGAACTGACATCGACCTTGCGTTGCGGCATGCATCGTTACACCTATCCGGCAGTGATAGCGGGGGTATACAGGCCGTTCGGCGTTCTTCTGGATCTCGCTCACGGCTTGGGGTGCCGCGTATACCACGCGGAATTGAACCTTGAAAGTTCCACAAGAGTCAGCGGCTGCCGGTATACGCACGGGTGGGCGCGCGACCGGCAGGTCTATTTTGTCATCGAGTTCTCACAGCCGGTGGGTAACGCCGTGGAATTAATGGTGGACGGGAAAACAGCCGCAGGTGAAAAGCGGATCGCCGGGACTGAAATCAAAGCCCGATTCACTTTGCCTGGCAGCTCGTACGGAAATGCTCTGGCCGTGCGCGTGGGAATTTCCGGCGCCAGCATTGAAGGAGCACGCAAAAACCTGGCAAAGGAAATTCCACACTGGGACTTTGACGCGGTTCGCCGTAAGGCCGAATCACGCTGGGACCAGGCCCTCGGCGCCCTGGAAGCCAAACTCCCGAATGAGGCGCTCACCCGGGTTTTCTACACGGGCGCCTACCACGGCATGACGGGGCCCGCCACCTTCAGCGACGTGGACGGCACGTACCGCGGCCAGGACCGCCAAAATCATCCTTATGCCGGATTTACCAAGTACACGGCTCTCTCCATCTGGGATATCTACCGCGGCGAGTTTCCGTTCATCACCCTAGTCCGGCCCCAAATGGTGAACGACGTAATTAAAACTCTGTTGGCGGATTACCGGGAGTTGAATCAACACTCGCTTCCCATGTGGCCGCTTTGGGGCAACGAAACCTGGGCCATGACCGGCTTTCACGTGGCCAGCATGATCGTAGCGGCTTATACCCGCGGCTTTCGGGATTACGACGTGCAAGCCGCCTACGCCGCCATGCGCGACACCGCCATGGTGGGTGCTTCCGCCAATGGCAACCAGGCCCTCCAGCGGCAGTTTCGGGATTACGGTTACGTGCCGACAGGGCCCCATAAGGAGTCCGTCTCGCACACGCTCGATTTTGCCTACGACTACTGGTCGATAGGGGCGATGGCGCAACTGCTGGGCAAGCAAGAGGATGCCGCCTACTTCTATAAGCTGGGACAGAACTACCGGAACCTGTTTCATTCACGCACGGGATTCATGCGCGGCAAAACCGCGAACGGCAAATGGCGCGAGCCTTTCCGCCCCGATCAGGAATACCGGGAGGATTACACTGAATCCGACGCTTGGCAGGCGACTTTCAATGTGATGCAGGACGTCGAGGGATTAATCGAATTATATGGGGGAGATAAAGCGTTCATTGCCAAGCTGGACGCGCTGTTTACAGCTCCCAGTAAGGTTTATGACGCTCCGCCGGATATCACGGGACTCATGGGGCAGGACGCCCAGGGCAATGAGCCCAGCAATCACATTCCCTATCTCTATGCGTTTGCCGGGGCAGCCTGGAAAACCCAGTATTGGGTGCGCAAGGTGATGGCCTGCTGGTACACGAATACTCCCGAAGGGATTCCCGGCAACGACGATTGCGGCCAGCTTTCCAGTTGGTTCGCTCTGAGCGCGCTGGGGTTCTATCCCGTTAACGCGGCGACGGGAGTTTATGTGATCGGAAGCCCGCTGATCCAAAGGGTCAAGATTCACAACCCCCAAGCGGAAACAACCTTCACAATCGTCGCGAAAAAAAATTCACCAGAGAATGTGTACATTCAGCGCGTGGAAATGAACGGCAAAACACATTCGCGGTCGTGGCTCACGCATCGGGACATCATGGCCGGCGGGGAATTGATCTTCCATATGGGCCGGAGGCCCAACAAGGAATGGGCTTCCGCCGCGGCAGACCGCCCGCCGTCCGGATTAATAGACGAACAAGGCTAACGGCGAGTTCCAGGCAGCCACCTGAAATCCACGCGGGCAAAACGCTTGAGACCCAATTAATGCCGCGCCTGAACATGCGTTGCGGAAGTCCTAAGCTGCCCGGCCGGTTCCGTCTGCCCTGCGCGTTATCCTTCACGCCTTCTTCTCAAGGACAATCAGCCACTGTTCAAGAGTGGGCATGATGGGCGCCTGCCAGGCGCCCGTTGCATCCGCTGTCACATCTTCAAGCGACTGCTCTTTGCCGGTGCGGGGATTAAAGAAAAACGCCCGGTAAGTTGTCCCGGATTCGAGGCCGCTTAATTTCGGAGGGATCCACATCGTCGGGATAAAGACTACGCGCACTTCTCCCGGGATTCCGGCGGCATAGGGCAGCATGTAGTCCTTTTTGCTCCAGCGCGGCTCAACCCACTCAGGGTGCGGCTCAAAGCGCCACCAGGGATAACGCGTCAACAGCTTCTTGCAGTGGCCGATCTGTTCCGAACCCGGCAGTTGATAAGCCACCTGCCACGGTGTGTTGCCCCAGCAGCGGCCGTGGGGCGAAGGCCCATAGGGATGCTCGGGCGTATTCACCTGCCAAATGCCGTTGGCGCCATAGGTATGTCCGGCCGCCCCGCTCAGGATGCAAGTCATAAACATGAAACGCTCGATCTCCTGGCGATTCTCATCGAGGATTCCCTCGTAACAGCATTCGCCCACCAGGACGGGCATGCGAGGCAGCCGATCGAGGTCTCCGGTCACCGTGTCAATCGTGGAAGGAATGCTCTGCCGGTCGCTGTGCCCTGTCTGGAGCATGTCAAAGTCGAGCACGGCGGGATCTTCCACGTTGTTCATGGCGCTCCGGGAAGGATGGACGGTAATGGGGCGGCGGTAGGGATCGATGCTTCGCACGAATTTCGCCACTTCCGTCCAGCCGTGTTTTTGCAGGGCGCTGTCCTCGGCTTTGTGCTTGGAAAGATAGTAAGGCATGGCTGCTTCACCCGCCAGGCACCAGACGACGGGATAAGCCGCCCACCGGGCAATAATATTTCGCCAGTGCTTTTTGATTTTCGAGAGGCCCATGATCGGCAGAAAGTATCCCCAGCATCCCACCACGCAGGGGACCAGTCCCTGGCCGGCCAGGTAGCGAATGCGCAGATCCGCCATGTCAAAATAGCCGGGATTGATTCGAGCGTAGCCAGCTTCCCAGGGATATCCCGCCTCATTTGCGCCGCGCGGATCAAAAGGAGGCATGTCAGGATAGAGGCCGGCGACAATCTGCACCACGGAAAAACCTTTGCGGACGCGGTCCGCCGCAAGCGTCTCAAAATCGTCCGGCCAACCGAGACGCCGGCACAGGCCCATCCACCACGTATCTCCCAGCCAGAAGAACGGCGTGCCGTCCTCGTGTTCAAAGTGGCGGCGGTCGGCGGCCACACGGATTCCGCCGTGCTTGATGAGCGGCTTGTCCCCTTTATAAGGCGAAACCTCTAGCGTGCCGGTTTGCCCGTGGAGGTCCGGATTGCCGGGATCGCTCGATACCGTGCGGTACGTGTAGCGCCCGGAGCGCGGAGGAGCATAGCGAATCCTCCACTCCTGTCCGCCCGCCCAGAAAGCGGGTACTCGCTGCTCGTTGCCCTCCGGGCCGCGGAAAATGACGTCCAGTTCCACCTGGTTGAACGGATCAGCGTAAGGTTTGCTTGAAACGTACGCCCACTCCGCGACGCACCGCTCAGATCCATAAAGCTCGCGGGCCGCTCCGGAGGTACCCGGTTTGCTAGGGTTTGGCGTGGCCGAGCCCTGCGTCTCTCCAAACTGGCCGGCCGCCAAGGCTCCTGCTCCTACCTTGCCCAAAAATGACCTTCGATTGATTGAATCCATTGTCCTCTCCCTGATGGTTGAAAAGCAGCCAGAACACTCCTGAAAATTCGCTTCAGTTCAGAATTTAAGAACTCCCACAAACAAGCTGGCGCATGGGTGCACGGCTCTGCACGCCTGACTCTGGTTTGACGGCTGACGTAGTACCATGATACAAACTGCGCGTCAAGGAATTTAGAGATTCGGGGGCTGTCCAGAAGCGGGAGATCTTTGCAAACAGAGGCTGGCCATCTGAGAGGCAACCATGGAGAAATTTCGAGTTGGACTCACGCGTGATTTTCTGGCTCCCAACGGCGAGCTGGCGCTCGGTGATATCGGTCTGCAAAAGCTGACGACCCTTAGCGGCATCTCCGTTGAGTTCTTTCAAGAGCGCCTGTCGGAAGTTTCTGAAAAACAAACCCAGTGCTACGATGCCATCATCTCCATGGCTCCTCGTTACACGCGGAGCAGCTTTGGAAGCGCCGATCTGGGGCTCAGTCTGGTGGCCAGGCTGGGGGTGGGCTACGACATGGTGGATGTGGAAGCCCTGACGGAGCACGACGTCATGCTCACGATCACGCCGGATGGCGTGCGGCGGCCGATGGCCGGCGGGATTGTGGCCCTGCTGCTGGCATTGACCCACAAGTTGCTTGCCAAGGATCACCTGGTCCGTGCAGGAAAGTGGCAAGAGCGGACCAGCGTGAAAGCCACCGGCCTGACAGGGCGCACTTTCGGAGCCGTCGGTTTCGGCAATATCGGACGTGAAGTGTTCCATCTGCTCAAGCCGTTTGAGATGGTTCACTTGGCGGCTGACCCTTTTGTAAAACCTCAGGAGGCCGCCGCGCTCGGAGCGGAATTGGTGGATTTGGAAACCCTGATGCGACAGAGCGATGTGGTAAGCATTCACTGCCCCCTCAACAACGCGACTCGAAACATGATCGGCCAGCGGGAATTATCCTGGATGAAGCCCACGGCCTTCTTTATCAACGCGGCGCGCGGCCCGATTGTCGACCAAGCAGCGCTTTGCGATGCGCTCAAAGAGGGAAGAATCGGGGGCGCAGGCTTGGATGTATTCGAACCGGAGCCTCTCGGGAAGGATGATCCCCTCCTGGCACTGGACAACGTCATCCTGACGCCCCACACTTTGTGCTGGACGGATGAATGCTTTCTCAGAATGGGAGAGTCAGCCATTGAGTCTGTGCTTGCGGCGTTGCGGGGAGAAATTCCGCAACACGTGGTCAATCGGAGGGTGCTTGAAAGTCCCGGAATGCGCGCCAAGCTGGAAGCCAATCGATCTCGATGGCGCGAACTGGCGCGGAGGGAAAAGAATTGAATAGCCAGTCGATAAAAGAAGCTCTCAGCCGCGAAGAAGCAGTTGTCGGAACCTGGGTGTTTGAGTTCAACACGCCCGGGATTGCGCGTTTGCTGGCCAGCACCGGAATTGATTTTGTCGTCTACGACATGGAGCACAGTGGTTTTGGGTTGGATTCCATCCGGTCGCTCATTGCCCAAACGCGTCCACTTGACTTGGCGGCCCTGGTACGTCCTCCCGCGAATGAATACCACCTGATCGCTCCGCTGTTGGATGCGGGAGCGTCCGGCATCATTGTTCCCAAGATGGAAAGCGCCAGAGAGGCGGCAAGATTCGTGGACACCTGCCGGTACTTTCCGGACGGCCATCGGGGGGCCGCGTTTTCTGTTGCACATGATGATTTTCTTCCAGGTGATGTGACAGGAAAAATGCGGGCAGCCAATGACGCCGTGATCTGCGGCATTTTGATTGAAACCGAGCGGGGAGTCAAAAACCTAGATAAGATCCTCGATGTGAAGGGGATCGACCTGGTCTGGGTTGGATTTCTAGACTTATCGCTGTCCCTGCGCATTCCGGGACAGTATGCCCATCCTCGATTCAAGAAAGCCGTAAGGCGCATCCTGCAAGTTTCAAAGGCTCACAAAAAGCCGGTGGGCATCCTTTCCACCAGCCCCGAGCAGGCGCGGGAACATCTCAAGGAAGGATTCCGATGCATCAGCTACAGTGGCGATATCTGGCTTCTTCAGAAGGCACTTTCGGAAGGCGTCAATGCCGTCCGGAGCGAGTTCCTTTGATCGTTTCGCTGCCATGGCGGAGACCGTAAAGGATAAGGCCCATTCCGTGAATTCAACTCCGGCACGCTTCCAAAACTTTGTTCGAATTTGGCCTTTGTCCGCGCCACAAAAGAGGAGAGTAAAACTTTGACGACGAATCTGCCATTTTCACGAGCTTTTGTTTCAGTCCTTGTCTTAGGGGCATTCGTGGGCTTCATGGCGTCTTGCGAAGGGAAACAGCAAAGCCGGACAAGCCCCGAAACGGCCCAGAGCAACACAACAGCCGCCAAGGCGGCGGCCGGAAATCATCCCACGCTCATCGGGATGCAGTATGAAACTTGGTTTACACCTCATAACAACCGGGATTATGGCACCGCCGAAGCCATTCCCATCCTCGGCAAATACAACTCATACGACGTTGCGGTTTTGCGCAAGCACGAGGAATGGTTTGAGGACATGGGAATCAACTGGCTGTTGCTCGATTGGAGCAACATGTTGTGGACGGAGCCCGCGTGGGAAGAACATAAGGACGCCACCCGGGAGCTCGAAGAAACCACCGATCTGCTGTTCAAAACCTACGCCCAGTTGCGGAAAGAGGGCCGGCATCCTCCCAAACTGGTCATTATGCTGGGTCTCCAGAATGGGGGTCCGGTTCCGCACGGTGTCGAGAGGTTAAACAGCATTATCGCCTGGCTGGACAAGAACTTTTTGGACAAGCACGCCTACAAGGACCTCTGGCTCGATTACGAGGGCAAGCCTTTGCTGACCATTCTATACAACGTCGGCTCGCCGTGCAGTGAGATCGCGCGGA
>JAJYHU010000071.1 GCA_021784615.1 Acidobacteriota bacterium
GGATTTTCAGCGGGGATCATGGTTTCGGCATCCCACAATCCCTATCAGGATAATGGCATTAAGGTCTTTGCCGGCACAGGTCTGAAGCTCTCTGAAATCCACGAACTTGAAATCGAACAGGCTCTCAAACGCCGGCAATCCGCCGCCGGCCCGCTTTCCCGCAAGCCGCTCGCTGCGGAGCCCGGGCTGCTTGACCACTACCTGCGCTATCTTCAGTCTATCCTGCCTGGAAATTTGCCTTCCCTAAAAGGCCACCTCGTCGTCGATTGCGCCCACGGATCCGCATCACGAGTGCTTCCCACCCTTTTGAAAAATCTGGGAATCGAGGCTCACATCCTGAACGCATCCCCGAACGGCCGCAATATCAACTATTTATCAGGATCGCTTTTCCCCGAACGCATGTCCCAAGAGACTTTGGCTTGCGGAGCCGAACTGGGCGTCGCTCTCGACGGCGATGCCGACCGGGCCATTTTCGCAACCGCAGACGGCCGAATCGCCGACGGCGATCACATTCTTTATGCCGTGGCCCCATATTTCGAGCGAAATCGAAAGCTCAAAGGCCGCACCGTCGTGGGCACCCTGATGACCAATTTAGGCCTGGAGATTGCGCTCGCACGGTTTGGAATCAGCGTCAAGCGGACGGCCGTGGGCGACAAGTACATCCTTGAGGAAATCTTGCGCTCAGGCTACGACCTGGGCGGTGAACCTTCCGGCCATATCATTTTTGCCGACCTCTCGCTTGTGGGGGACGGCATCATAACCCTGCTTCAAGTCCTGCGGGTGATCGCGGAGACCGGAACGTCCTTCACGGAGCTGGTCAGCGGTTTGAAGCAGTTCCCGCAGATGATCCGCAACGTCCCCGTCCGTGAAAAACGACCTCTCGAATCCCTGCCGGAAGTGACGCGCGCGATTGAGGCCGGCCAAAATGCCCTTGGGAATAGGGGAAGGATCATTGTCCGCTACTCAGGAACGGAACGCCTGGCTCGTGTCATGGTCGAGGCGGAAGACGCGGAGGCAGTGGAGCGCCAAGCTGCGCGCATCGCGGGAGCCATTGAACTGGCGATTGGCTCGGAGTAATATTGCAAACGGCAGAGCGGACACGCAGCCGGTGCCCGATGCAGTAAGCTCCCCTCAAGGGAAGCAGACGTGCAAACTCTCATACCAATTTTAGAAATCCAAAAACGGAGATTGCGGTTAAGGCTCAGCCAGGCCGCAATCAAAAAGGTTTCCCCTGCCGCAGGCGCGGGAAGCCGCATGGAGTGCCACCATGGATACTTATCCGGATGAAAGCGCACGAGAAAGAAACTGGGCCTGTCGCCCCTTCGGGAAATCGTGGCGGCCGCCCTCCCGTAATCAACGCAGCAGAAATCAGGCAGCGCCAATTTTTTTAACCATTCTTACCATTGGATCGCTCGTCATTTTTCCCCGGCAACCCCTACGGGCTCAAAACCAGCCCGCCGTAACCAACGGAGCCTCGCAGCAAAAGGTCGGCGAGGGCCTTACCGTTCCCAGCGACACAAGGATTCCCCTGACACTCCAGAACGCCATTAGTTCCAAGACGGCCTATGTGGGCCAGTCGATCTATTGCCGAACCATCTTCCCCATCACCGTCGATGACGAAATTGTTATTCCGGTCGGCAGCTATGTCGAGGGATCAATCACGCAAGTCGTTCATCCCGGCCGCATCAGAGGGAAAGCAAAGATCGGGCTCCGGTTTGACTCCATCACTCTTCCCAACGGCATCACCCGGCCATTGCGCGCAACACTTTCAGCCTTTGCAGGAAACGGCAGAGAGGGATTTAACCGGAAAGAGGCAAAAATCAACGGAGGGTCCAGCAAAGGGAGGGATGTGGGCCGGATCGCTCGCGCCACAATCACCGGAGCTGAAATCGGCACGCTTGCGGGAATCAGCCGCGGAAGGACGTTAAAAGGACTGGGAATTGGCAGCGCTGCGGGAGCTGCGGGCGGAATCATTTGGGTTCTGGCAACGCGCGGCAGGCAAATATATCTTCCGCGCGGGACCAGCCTGGAGCTTGAGCTTTCCGCACCCTTGACGTTTTATCACGAAAGATATTAGGGATTGCGGAGAGGCTGATCGCCAAGCCCGATGGACTTCTCGGGAACGCGAACGACGGCTCTCTGCCTCTGAATCGCTTTACAGAAAAACCACCGACTGCAGGCTCGAGATCTCAAATCGCTTTCGGCAGCGCGGGTTCTGACATTGCACAAAGTCATCCCGCCGCAGCAAATAGGACTTGGCTTTCTGGTATCGCGCCCGGTCCCGCTCATCCGCGTTGCCCCGGAGCGTCCGCTTCTTTGTGCGCTCAAGCCATCGAACCTGATACGTGCCTGTTTGCCTGCAGAAAAGGCAGGAGAGGTTGGCAGGTTTCAGAACTTCTTTTTCGTCGAAAAAGTCGCGTTCTTCCATGAGGCTGCTATTTTACCTCGAATCCTCAAATCGCGCCGAAAAGATTCCGCCATCCCGGCTAACACATGGACTACTTGCGCCCCGCAGGGAGCGATTTCAGGTAAGCGGCGACCGCTTCGGCGTCCCGCCGCGACATTCGGTATCCCGGCATCGGAGGGCCGGAGTGCTTGCCGTATTTGTCCACGCCCGTCATAAAGAATCGCACGGCCTCGCCACGGGTCCAGCCCGGCAGGCCTGCGATGGGCGGCGAGGCGGCAAACCAGCCCGGGACAGGATGCATCGGCTGGAAATCCAAGACAGTCCCTTCGAGATACCGGCCGGGAATAAACTGGCCCTTTTCATGCCGCGGCGAATGGCAGTCAGAGCACATTCCCAGGTTTTGCACCAGATACTTGCCTCGCTCCACCAACTATGCGTGGGCGGGCTTCGGATTGCCTTTGGCTGCAGCCGCTGAAACGGCCAAAAACAGGACACTACTGACCGCTGCAAGCTTCTTCAAGAGTCCTTCCCCATAACGGAATTCCATTCTCTTACGCTAACTCCAACGAGGCCCGTGGAATTCTATCCTGACGCTTTCCCCAGGTGCCAGAGTTTTTATTTGAAACGGAAAGCGGCCCAATCGATCCGCCATTATTCCCTCAGGCCGGACGCCTGTTCCTGCTCCACAAATTTCGGCCCAAGCCACAGCAGCGCGATCCCATCAATCAGGAAATGCGCGGTCATTGAAGGGTAAAGCGACCCCATTCTTACCACCGGATAAGCCAGCAGCGCTCCCAGCAAAGCGGCGCGAAATATTCCGTTGACGCCTTGATAGATATGAGCCAGACCAAAGGCGACGGAAGAGACCACAACGCCCCAGAACACGGAATGAAACCATCCTGTTGCTTCCGCCAAAAGAAAACCCCGGTACAAGAACTCCTCGCAGATGCCCGCCGTGGGTGAAAGCCCGAATAACGCCCAGAGCTTTTCCCGGGTGTTTTCAGGGATCAAAATGCGAACCACTTCCGACTCTTTCGGCCACCAGCCCCAGTGTTCAAGCAACAGAAAGAAGCCCAGACCCAGCACCGCGAGAACCGTCAGCAGCAGAGTCCATCGGAGGAAGCCGGAAAACGCAATCGTCTGAAAACCCGCTCTGGAGGCGCCGGGCCAGCTTAAAATCACCACAACCGCGCCCATCAGCGCCAGCGCCCACTGCGATACCAGCGCGGAAAAATAGAGAGATGTCTTGGGGATTTCCCGCAACTCAGAGGGCCGCGCGCTGCGCCAGGAAAGCGCCGGCACGCCGGCAATCAGAAACAACGAAAAAGTGATTCGCACCAGATTCAGGAGCATTCCGGATTTTCCCTTTCACGCGCGCAACAGGTAGGCTCCTAAAACGGCGCGGCAACGGTCACGGGACTCTGCGACAGAGAGGTTTCGCGGATCCATCAGGCACTGCAAGCAATAGCCGTCGACAAGAGCGCGGATGGTTGTGGCCGCTTCCTCCGGATCTACCCGTCGAAACTGCTGCTGGCGTATTCCCTCGGCAACAATCTCGCGATCCCGCGCCCGGCACTTCGCAAAGAATTCCTCAAACAGGCCTCGAAAGCGGTTCGACCGGGAACTAAGGCTCACGTAATCGAACAGCACCAGGTAAAGTTTGCGGTTGACCTCGGTGCTGTGAAACAGAAGCTCCAACTCAGCGGCCAGGCGGGCGCGGGGAGACTGCGCGCTCGCCGCTACCTGGTCCAGGCTATTGGTCAGTTCGGCCAGCAGCCATTCCAGGACCGCGAAAAGCAAGTCATCCTTGGTATGAAAATAATGAAGCGCGCCGCCTTTGCTCGAGTTCGCGCGCGCCACAACAGAATCAATGCTGGTGGCATGGAGGCCCTTCTCCAAGATCTCAGCGTAACCCGCTTTGATCAAAGCCTCCAGATCCCGGGCAGTTAAAGCCGGATTTACTCGGCGTGGGCTCATAATGGCGCCTTTCTCAACTCGACCAGTCGAGTTATCGTAAGTTATCCGGAGGGCCGCGGTCAAATCCCAGTGGGCGCGACGCGCGACGCTCCGTCCGGCTCGTCCGCGAGCGTTGCCCTACCGAGCCTCATCTCTGAACCTTCATTGAACCCTCAAGCAGCATAATGGTACGATAGCAATGGACGTCATGAAACCTGCAATCCCTCCGCCACAAGAGAACCTTCTGGGTTTGGACAAGCTTGAACTCTGCCAGCTTGCCGAAGTTCTGGACGAACCCAAGTTTCGGGGCAAGCAGTTGTTCCATGACATCTACGCGCGCCGCCATCGGGATTTTGCGCAGTGCGCGGAACTGCCTGCCCATTTCCGCCAGATCCTCAGCTCCCGCTATCGCGTCGATTACCCTGAAATCAAAGGCCGGAGGGCGTCCCGCGACGGCTCAGTTCGATATCTTTTCTCTCTTCACGACGGCGAAAGCGTTGAAACCGTCTACATGCCTGATGAAGGCCGGGTGACGCTGTGTGTTTCAAGCCAAGTCGGCTGCGCCGTCAACTGCCGTTTTTGTTTTACCGCGCTGCTGGGGGTAAAGCGCAACCTTGATCCCGGGGAAATCGTCGGGCAAATAATTGCCGTCACCTGCGCCGAACAGCACCCTGCCGGAACTCCCTTGAACGTGGTCTTTATGGGAATGGGCGAACCTCTGCTGAACCTCGACTCGGTGATGAAGGCGGTCAGGATTATGGTGGACGCGGACGGCCTTGCGATCGCTTTGCGCCGGATCACGATTTCCACCGCCGGGGTAATTCCCAAGATTCATCTGCTGGCCCGTGAAGCGGTCCGGCCCAAGCTGGCAATCTCCCTCAACGCCTCCACCGACGAACAACGAACGGAGCTGATGCCGCTCAATCGCAAGTATCCCTTAAGCAAACTGTTTGAGGCGTGCCGGGCGTTTCCCCTGGGATCGCGCGAACACCTGACCTTTGAGTACGTGCTCCTTGACGGGGTCAACGACACGGATTCCGACGCCCGCCGCGTCGGCGCGCTGCTCGCAGGAATCCGCTCAAAAGTGAACCTGATTCCCTACAACGCCGGCCAAGGCTTACCCTATCGGCCTTCACCTCTACGGCGCGTGCTGGCCTTTCAGAAGATTCTCCAGGATCAGCAGATCCCGGCTTTCATTCGCATTTCGCGAGGCCAGGACATTATGGCTGCATGCGGCCAGTTGCGGCTGGCGGAAATGGGAGATTCGACGGCGCAGGCCGCTCAGCCGCTTTCCTCCGCCTAACGGGATGAGGCCGGTCGAACTCCAATCATGGCCAACATGCGTCCGGCAAAGCTTCCTTCTTTGCGGTAGGAATAGAACAGATCGGTCCGGCAGGCTGTGCAGTAATCCGCCACATGAATCCGCGCGGCCGGCACCCCGGCGTTTTCCAACTGATAGCGCGCCACGGCAACCAGATCAAGATAAATCCCCGGATGATCCTCAGGCCCGTGGCCGGGAGGAGCTTGGGCGAAGAAGAGCGGCAGGCGGCGGTTAGCCGCTTCCGAATCCGGAGAACTCCGACGAAAGAAACCCTCAGCGCCTGCAAATCGTCCTGAGAACGCATCCACCACTTCTTCTCCGACCTCGTAACAGCAACTCCGGATCGAGGGGCCAAGCGCGGCAATCAGATTTTCCGGCCTGGAACCAAATACCCGGCGCATTTCTCCCACGGTCTTTTCAACGACGCGGCCCAGCGCCCCGCGCCATCCAGCATGCACCGCAGCCACCGCCCGGTTTTTGCGGTCTGCGAGCAAAACGGGCAGGCAGTCGGCAACTCGCACGCCCAGCAAAATTCCAGCGTGCTTCGTGATGAGAGCGTCTCCGGAGGGACTGTGCGGTTTACCTTTGTCGGCCGCAGAAGCGTAACCGGAAAGATTATATCGCACGGTCGTTGAGCCCAAATTGGGCAGCACGGAGTACAGGATGGACGAATGCGTCTGCCGAAGAGAAGCCCGCTGGAAATCGCCAGCGCCCAAGTCGGAAACCAAGCGCCACCCGTCGTTGCCCATGGCATTCGCTTTGGCGCCGCGGCGGGGCTTCAGCGCCGCCTGCTTGCCTTGGTCCCGGGTGGAAAAGGCATGAACCAGCCACGGGATGCGGCTGAACGCCTCGCACTCAACCCAGGCGCCTTCCCGTCCGGAAACGAGCTTGAAAGTTGTGCGGCTCAAGCGTCCAATATAGCACGCCATCGATACGCCCAGCCCACGCCTTACGAGTCTGTGTGTAACAACGCCTCTCAGCCTTGTCGCCCCCAGCCCGTTCGCCCTCCTCTTGCGAACGGCCCTGAGCAGCCCTGAGCGAGCGGTTTGAATTTGGATTTTCGGTCTGCTATGTTGGAGGGGGGAATTTCATATCGATATATCAATAGGGACGGCGAACTAAAATGTTGCTTTCTTCAAGATTGGTTCAAATGATTGAGAATCACGCTGAGGAACTCACCAGCGGCGTGATTGCGGATCTTCGAACGAATCCCAAGACACCCTGCATGCACCGGCTTTCCGCCCAGGAGCTCCACGACCAGTCATATCAGGTGTACCGCAACCTCAGCCGCTGGCTCATGGAACTGTCCGACGAAGCGATCAAGGCCTTTCACTTTAAGCTTGCCAAGCTCCGTTTTGAGGAAGGGATTCCGCTCAGCGAGATTGTCTTTTCACACGTGCTCAAAAAGTACCACTTGCGGGATTATATCCGGACTTCCGGGATGGTGGATTCGGCGGTAGAACTCTTGCAGGAACAGGAACTCCATCACTTGATCGGAAGCTTCTTCGATAAGGCCATTTATTACACGGTGAAGGGATACGAAGAAGCAGAAAGGGCCCTGCCGGTGGGCGTGGCGACGAGGGAACGCCTGTAAATTTCTCTTGTTGAAATGGAGCCAGGGAACGCATCGAGATGACGGTCGGCACAGGAATTGACATTGCGGAAACACAGCGAATCGAGCAAGCGCTTGAACGCCACGGTGACCGGTTCTCGCGAAAAATATTCACCCCCTCGGAAATCGCTTATTGTGAAAGATTCAAGAACAAGGCGGAGCGTTACGCGGCTCGTTTTGCGGCCAAAGAGGCGGCCTTCAAGGCTCTCGGCACGGGTTGGGCGAATGGGATTCGCTGGCTGGATGTTGAGATCAGCCATCAGGCCAGCGGAAAACCGGAGTTGCAGCTTTCCGGGCGCGCTCGCGAACTGGCAAACCAGCTCGGCGTGACTCGCGCCGTGGTATCCATCTCCCACGCCAACCGCTACGTTGTTGCGCAGGTGATTCTTGAATCCAATCCTTAGGTTTCACTTCATATCGCCTGGAAGTCCGGCGGTACTTTCCTGCTC
>JAJYHU010000242.1 GCA_021784615.1 Acidobacteriota bacterium
TTCGCTTTGAAAAGGTGCCTTGTCACTTCGAGACGGGGCCGGTCACACACCGTCTTGCTCAAGTAGACTTCACGGAGATCGAAGGGCCGATAACAACAGGAGTGCGCGTTTTCGCACCACTCATCGTCTGACGGCGCACTCCCGAGGAAGATGGTTATCTGCCGACGGAGTGTTTCTTCATCAATGGCTGTTGCCACGGGATCACGATGCGTTTGAAACCCCAGCAGACTCACTTGCATTGCCTCCGTCATTTTCCATCCGCGGTCATACTCCGTCTTCAGGTCCATGTCTTGAGGTATGAACAAGTAGAGCGGCGGCTCCGGCTCAATCTCATTCCATTTCGTACTCTTCACATCTGTTTCGGAAAGCCTTTGATACTTCGCATCTCTCAGGCCCCAGATGTCCGCGTGAAAGACGCGGGCGGGTAGCGCCGCCGTCCCGGCGGCTCCTTCCGGCAATGCCGGCGGGGACGCCGGCGCTACGGGCTCTTTAATGAAGATTCCGAGAGTCACGCCTTGCTGAATATCGAAGACATTCTCATCCGGCAAGCCATCCGGGGACCGCTCTTTCTTCTTGCTGTTCCCGTGCAAATCCATAACGTAAATTTCAGTAAAGGCGTTAATTAGTTGCTGCCGCATCCCGCGAAAGGTAGGGTTGTCCAAATAGCCGTGATTAGTAATAAAAGCCAGCACACCCGCGCCGGTCCGCTCAATACGCCACTGGCCCCAGCGGATGAATTTCACATAGTCATCTTGAAGCCACTTGGGGTTTTTCTCTCCCAAGGGTTGCCCGTCCACTTTGTAGTAATCCTGAATTAGCTGCCCGATGAATGTCAGTTCTTTCTTCCCGTTCTTGATTTCCCAACTTCGGTTTGCTGAGTGGCCGGAATAAGGCGGGTTGCCGATGACGGCGAGAATCGGAAGCTCGCTCTTGATCTTTAATGCGGCATTCGCCTCTTGGGAAATCACGCGCAACGGGCCGAAGAGTGTTTCCGCCTTCTGTTCGGCCTCTTCCAGAGTGTTTGTGAGAAAGACTCCCAACCGTTCATCCCCGGAAAAGTCGTAAGCCCACTTCTCCCGCTGCGCGGGCGTGAGATCGTTTCCGGCGAGCTGCATCCCCAGCTTGAAATGAGCCACGGCGTAGGGAGCCATCAATAATTCAAACCCGAAGATGCGGGGCAACAGGTGATTGCGAACATAGCCCGACCACATGCCGGCGTTTCCCTGGCGCATGAATTCGCTTCGGATGTGGTCAATCACCGTATAGAGAAACGTTCCGGTCCCGCACGCGGGGTCAAGAATCAGAACCCGGGGCGTAGCGCCAGCGTCTCGCTGGCTCTTGTGCCGGCCAGAGGCCGGCGCTACCGTGGTCGTGTCTGCCAGCCCGTTCGCGCATCCGAAGCGAGTTTTTAGAAGATAATCCACGGACCGCACAAGGTAGGAAACCACCGGCTCCGGCGTGTAATAGACGCCCCGCGCTTCGCGCAACTTGGGGTCATAGGCCGCGAGGAAGGTTTCATAAAAGTGGACTACGGGATCTTGCCGGGCGGTCCGCTTGCCGAAATTGGCGAGCACAGCCTCCATGTCCGTATTGGCCAAGAGTTGCGCCAGGTCATCCACGAATCCCACATACGGTTCTTCATCGAGCGCCGTGCCCGTAATGGTGTCGAAGAGTTGTCGCAAAAACGGATTGGTTTTCGGAATTTCAGATGCCGCGCCCAGGCGTTTGAATGAACCCCTTAGCCCGCGATGATTCACACGCGCCGCGAATAAGCCGTAGGCCAGCGTTTGCGCGAACATATCCGCAAACTGCGGGATGGGCAGATCGGGAATAAGGGCCTGCTCAAAGGCTCCGTGCAAGTCGCGGAGAGTGGCAGACTCCAACTTGTTTTCGAAGGCCGAAATAATCATGTCCCGGATAAAATGCGTGAGCCGGGCCATGCGCAGGGCAAGCGTCTTGGGATCGTTGATCGGTTCCGCTTCGCGGGAGAGGAAGGCGGTCAGTATGTCAGTGACGGCTTCGGCTCCGCCCTTCTCCGGGGTTAGCTTGCTGCCTTTGGAAACCCGCGCAAGCCGTGCCGTCTGCCGATGCTCTCCGCCCACGTACCATCGGAATTCGAGATAGTCGGTAAGAATCAGGTTCGGCAAAGCGGGAAGATACCGCTTCATCTGGTCGGACCGCTCGATTTCATCAAGAGGCTTGCCCACGTCCTTGGCTTCAACGTAGCCAAGCGTTACCGGCCCATGCCCGGACCTGCGGGAAATTACATAGTCGGGACCTCCGCATTCAACCCGCTTCGGCTCATTGGTTGCCGTGATTCCCGGCGCAAGAGCTTCGATTAGCGCCTTGAGCGCCGGGCGGTGCGTGTGCTCAGTGGCGTTACCTTGCTGGAGTTCCCTTTGAATTTGGCGGCGGTATGTATCAATCGGGGTAGATGCCATCAATAATAGGCCCGGAAGAGCGTAAGAGATCGAGACAGATAATTATCACATAGGGGCGGGGCGGGCAATACTTATCTGGCGGGATCGGGCAGGCGGAACTTTGCTGGATTCACCGTGGACGAGCGGGGCTTGCCGGCCCCGGGGCGAGTGAAGCAATCACCAAACAGGGTGATGGGGGTCACTGCGTCCAGGGAAGCCAAGAGGGAGGATCGGGTTATGGGGAGGGTGTAGAGAGGCGAAAAGGAAGCAAGACAAGGCGGAGCCTGACGCGAACGCTCCAGCCAGAACCTCCGCCAAGGCCAGCGACTTAACGCGGCCCGTTCGCCTTCCACCCTCCCATTAGAGTGTCTAGCCCCGGCCATAGGGGCCGGCGGGTATTTCTGTGCCAATCGACACTGCTCTTGCCTAGCCGTTAATCCCAATGATATCGTTGGCTCATATGAGCCTCCCCAAAAGTGAAGGTGGGAGCACGGAAATCCGTGTTGACCGTTATCAAACTCTGCTTGAAATCGCAGATTTGATCGCGCAGCACCGCGATCTAGCCGGTCTCTTTCACGATCTGGCTCGCCATCTTCAGCGGGTGATCAAGTTCGATTTCCTGAACTTTGTGCTCCACGATGCTGAGAACAAAGTCATGCGTTTAAACATCATTGAGAGCCTGGGAGCAAACGATCTGCCGCTTCCCCTCGTGATGCCCACTGAGGATTCCTGCGACGGCTGGGTTTGGCAAAATCAGCAACCCCTGGTCCTGCTGGATATCGCCCGGGAAACCCGTTTCCCGCCCGTCATGGAGGTTTTGCGCGCCCACGGCATCCAGTCATACTGTGTCCTGCCGCTCACCACGGCGCATCGGCGCCTCGGTGCCTTAGGCTTTGGCAGCAAGGCGGAAGGCGCCTATACGCAAGACGACCTGGCGTTCTTACAGCCCGTGGCCCAGCAAGTCGCCGTAGCGGTTGATAACGCCTTGAATTATCAAACGCTACAGTCTTACCTTGAGCGCCTGGCGCGCCGCCGCGCCGAGGAACAGCTTCGTGAAACCCAGGCGTTGTTTGAGCAGCTTTTCGAGTCCGCCCCGGATGGCGTAGTGGTTGCAAATGCCAAAGGCGCGATCACCCGGGTCAATGCGCAGACGGAAAAGATGTTCGGGTACAAGCGCTCGGAGTTGCACGGGCAACCCATCGAGATTCTGGTTCCAAAGCGCTTCCAGGATATGCACGCGACGGAACGCCAAGACTACCGGGAGAACCCGTACCTGCGGCCCATGGGCAGCGGTCTGGAACTCTATGCACAGCGCAAGGACGGAACCGAGTTCCCGGCCGAAATCATGCTAAGCCCCATCGAGGGCAAGGATGGCTTGATGGTCCTGGCTGTTGTCCGCGACGTCACCCGGCGCAAGCAGGCGGAAGAGGCCTTGCGCACCAGCGAACAACAGCTCCAGAGCATTCTGGACAATTCCAACACGGCAATCTTTCTGAAAGATCTTCAGGGACGATACCTCCGTGTCAACCGCCGCTTCACTAACGTTTTGGGAATTGACAAGGACCAGGCGCGGGGGAAAACGGACTACGACTTATTCGCAAAAGATATTGCGGACAGCCTGCGGGTGAATGACCAGAAGGTCTTCAGCGCCGGAAAGGCTCTGGAGTTCGAGGAAGTCATAGGCCACACGGACGGCATCCACACCTACATTTCCGTGAAAGCTCCCCTCTTCGATGCAGCGGGAAACCCTTATGCCCTGGCCGGCGTTTCAACCGACATCACTGAACGGAAAAGGGCTGAAGAGGCCCTGCTGCTGGAAGTCAGCTCCGTCCTGCTTTCCCATCTGGATATTCGGGAGCTTTTCGGGGCCATTTCCGCAACCCTGCACCGGGTGATGCCCCACGAATATGCAACGCTGGCGCTTTACGAACCGGACAGCAAAGCGCTGCGTCTGGTTTCACTGGAACAGCCTCAAACGGAAGCCTCGCTGCAGGATGAGATGCTGTCATCGGGGCAGGAAAGCCTGTCTGGAGAGGTGATGCGCTCCCGGCAGCCGCTGGTCGTCAATGACCTCGCGAACGGTTCTCTCAAGCCTGCCGTCATACGGCGGCTGGCGGCGGAAGGCGTCAAATCCGCATGTTTCCTGCCCTTGATCATCCGGGATCAGGTGCTTGGCACTTTGAACCTTGTCAGCCGGCGTGAAGCGGCGTTTCAACAGAAGGAAGTCGAGCTTCTCACCCAAATGGCCGGCCATGTTGCCATGGCGCTCAACAATGCCTTGATCTTCCACCAGGTGGCGCAACTCAAAGAGAGGCTGGCCGAAGAAAAACTCTACCTTGAAGACGAGATCCGAACCGAATATCACTTTGAGGAGATCATTGGCGAAAGCACGGCTCTCAAGCGTGTTTTGAAGCAGGTGGAAACGGTCGGCCCCACCAATGCGACGGTGCTGATCCTGGGAGAAACGGGCACAGGGAAAGAGCTGGTGGCGCGCGCCATTCATAGTTTGAGCCCCCGCCGCGATCGCACTTTTATCAAGCTGAATTGCGCCGCGATTCCCACCGGCTTGCTGGAAAGCGAACTTTTCGGACACGAAAAAGGAGCGTTTACGGGAGCCATCTCGCAGAAGATCGGACGCCTGGAGCTGGCCCACCAGGGCACTTTGTTCCTCGACGAAGTCGGCGATATCCCGCTTGAACTTCAGCCCAAGCTGCTCCGCGCCCTTCAGGAAAAGGAGTTCGAGCGGCTCGGCAGCGCTCGAACCATTCCCGTCGACGTCCGGCTGATCGCCGCGACGAATCATGATTTGGCCAAAATGGTCTCTACCCGCGAATTCCGCAACGACCTCTACTACCGCCTTCGAGTTTTTCCCATCACCGTTCCTCCTCTTCGCCAACGGGCCGACGACATTCCCATCCTCGTTCGCTATTTCGCCCAGAAACACGCGGAAAGAATGCACAAGAACATTGAGGTCATTCCACCCGAAACCATGGAAGCCCTCAACCACTGGCACTGGCCGGGCAATGTTCGCGAACTCGAGAACATCATCGAAAGGGCCGTCATTCTCTCGCCCGGCCCCGTGCTGCGCGTGCCGCTTGCAGAACTCAACCCAGCCATCAAAGAAACCGGCAGTCCCAGCACCCTTGAGGATGCCGAGCGCGAGCATATTCTCCGAGTTCTGCGGGAAGCCCGGGGAGTGATCGCGGGGCCCAATGGCGCCGCTACCCGCCTGGGACTGAAGCGGACCACGCTTAACTCTAAAATGCGGAAACTGGGGATCACGCGGGGAGAAATCTCTGATACGTCCACCATGTGACGGAATATCGTCAAGTGACGAATTTCAGTCACCCTCCCATAAATCCTAACTCATCCTGAATCGAATATTTATATTAAGTCATTGATTCAAATGCTATTATGTTTTTAATCGAGCGCTCATGTTTGGAATCAAGAGTGCCAATGATTTGATATAGAGTTGATAAAAAATGGCCCATAGCTTAAGCGCAGGACAGGAGAAATCCAAGATGGGCGAGAAAATCAAAACCCTCATGATCTACGACAAGAGCGAGCCTTCTGAAGAACTTAGAAAAGTCCTCAAGCGATTGGGCATGGAGATTCGCCACGTTCGCAACTGCGGTGAGGCCTCCCGCCTTTTCAAGGAAGCAAACTCGGCTGAGCTTGTTTTTACCGATACTACTCTACCCGACGGCACATGGGAAGACGTCCTGCGCATGGCTCAGCAAGCCGGTTTTTTTCTACCCGTTATCGTGGTTTCACGCATAGCGGATATTGACCTTTATCTTAAAACTCTGGAGAGCGGAGCTTTTGATTTTGTCATACCTCCTTTTCTGTCGATCGATATGGCCAATGTGACCGGGGCTGCCATGTACGAGAAACTGGCAACCCGTGACTTCCGGTCAGCGCGCGTTGCTTGAGATCTTCAGGACGGGCTAAGGATTCATAGGATGGTGCAAAAATGCTAAGAATTACTTTCCAAGAGGGCCCCGAGGGCACTCAAGTAAAGCTGGAGGGCAAACTGTCTGGACCATGGGTTGGAGAGCTGGAGCGAAGCTGGTCTGAGCGTCTGCAGAGCGATTCCGACCGGGTCACGGTGGATTTGTCTTACGTCACGTATATTGACCCTGAAGGGAAAAAGTTGCTGGCCCGAATGAAGCAGAAAGGCGTCTTCCTGCAAGGGACGCATTTGATGACGCGCTACATCATCGACGAGATCACGCGCGCCGGGGCCAACTCTGGAAGGAACGGAGGATGAGATGCGGTCGCCTTATGGTTTAGAACTCGTCGAAGATTGCCAAACATGCACTGGGAAAATGCCGGGTTTTTTTTGTGATCTGTCGCCGGCTGGCGTAAAAGCGTTTGAGGCAATCAAATACACAACCGCCTATCCGGCGGGCGCTGTGCTGTTTGTGGAAGGGCAGTCGGCGCAGGGAGTCTTCCTGCTCTGCAAAGGGCGCGTGAAGCTTTCTATGACTTCGAGTGAAGGGAAAACGCTTATCCTGCGGATTGTCAAACCAGGGGAGATTCTGGGCTTGCACGCCACGGTTTCTGACACGGCCTTCCAGGCGACGGCGGAGACTCTTGAGCCCTGCCAGGTAAACTTCGTTAAGCGGGAAGATTTCCTGCGCCTGCTTCGAGAACACGGGGAGGCTTCGATCCAGGCGGCTGAACAGTTGAGCAACAGCTATCAGACCGCGTGTGAGCAGGTTCGCTCACTCGGGCTATCCCAGTCGGCGCCCGAGAAGCTGGCCCGGTTCCTGCTCGAATGGTCGTCCAAAGGACAGGAAACCCGCCAGGGGATTCGGGTCAAGTTAACCCTGACGCATGAGGAAATCGGCCAGATCATAGGAACCTCGCGGGAGACCGTAACCCGAACCTTGGGCGAATTTAAGAGCAAGCACCTGGCTGAACTGAAAGGGTCAACGCTCATTATCCAGAACAAAGCAGGTTTGGAAGGCTTCCTGGGACTGGAAGCCTAGGCAAATGTGATGCAGATCACGGGGGCCTGTGACCGGGCTCACTGAACTACCCGCTGGCGACCTGTAAACTCACCCCAGATTGAGCTTCAGCCCGGGAGTCCGCCCCAGCGGCCGACGATTTATCCCACCCGCGCCGTTCGATTCCCGGGCTTGCCCATCTTAGGTCTTCCCCCCAATAAACAGAATTGTTTACGGAAATGCTCTGAATCCAGAATGGGGATCGCATTTTCCCGTCATGAGCACCTCTTTGTAATGGGCGGTGCCTGTCCAGAGCGTTTTCGCTCTTTAAG
>JAJYHU010000251.1 GCA_021784615.1 Acidobacteriota bacterium
ATAGCAGGCCTGTTGTTTTGTCAGATGACGGCAACGGCAGGTCGTAATTTAGAGGCCATTGAAGAAAGATAGTTCACGCGATTTGAAAACACAAGGCGTCGGTCGGCGGCAGAGATTGCGAAATGGCCTATAACCACCGGGATATCGACTGGGGACTCATCCCGTGGCGGACGGATGCCGATACCTTTTGTGAGGTATGCCTTGTTAGGTATTAACTGACCAGCGGTGCTGAATCGTCATGGTTTCCTGGACCGTGGGTTTTGCAAACAAAATGAGTGGCGCAGCAGTTCTAGCGGTGTTGGAAGAGGCAAGGAGGAGTTTGCCATGAGATGGAGCCTCAATAAAAGAGTCACCTCACGATTTGCTGTTGTCCTGGTTATTCTGGTGATTGGGGAATTCATATCCTATCAGAGTACGGAACACCTCCTTAATGTAAGCCGACAGCTAACCCACACCCAGCAAGTGCTGGGGACGCTCGATAATATCCTGCTTACGATGGACGACGCCGAAACGGGCCAGCGGGGCTACCTCCTCACTGGAAAGGAGTCGTATCTTCAGCCTTACGAGGGGGCGGTCGCCCGCCTTTCCGAGGTTGTTGGAAGCCTCGAAAAGCTGACCGCCAGTGATCCTGTTCAGCGACGTTACATTGCCTCTCTTAAAAGCATCATCAAGGTGAAGCAGGATGAACTCGCGGCGACAATTCGATTGCGAAAGGCGAACAAGACGGCTGCCGCTGTCCAACTTGTCCTTTCAGGCCGCGGAAAACATGAAATGGATGACATTCGCGGTTTGATCGAAAATATGAGGACGCACGAAAACAAATTGATGGCGGCACGGAAGAGCAATTGGGAAGCCAGTACGCGCCGGACGCGCCTATTGATCGGTTCTGGAGTCTTTGTTGTGTTTATCCTCCTGCTGTTTGCTGTTCTTGCCTTGAACAGCGAAGCTTTACGACGCCTTCGTGTTGAACAGGCTTTGCATCAAAGTGAATCGCGTATCCGGCTCCTCATTGACAGCGTTCGGGACTACGCAATTCTAATGCTTGATCCTCAAGGGAAGGTCCTTAGCTGGAGCCCTGGCGCCGAGCGGATCAAAGGCTATAAAGCCGAGGAGATTATCGGCCAAAACTGGTCCTGTTTCTTCCTCAGCGAGGACATCCAGGCGGGAAAACCGCAGATAGAACTTGAAATGGCTCTGGCCAACGGCCGGGCTGAACACGAAGGCTGGCGGGTGCGCAAGGACGGCTCGCGGTTCTGGGCTAACGTGGTGATTACTGCAGTTCGGGACGACCAGGGCCAGTTGCGAGGTTTTTCCAAGGTAACGCGCGACATCACCGAGCAGAAGCGGGCGCAGGAAGAAATCCAGAAACTCAATCGGGACCTCGCTCGCCGCGCCAGCGAGCTTGAAGCCGCCAACAAAGAGCTTGAAGCCTTTACCTATTCCGTCTCTCATGACCTGCGAGCTCCTTTGCGGCACGTGGACGGCTTCTCGCAACTGCTGGTGGAAGAATACGGCCCGCAGTTGCCGGAGGAAGTTCGTCGGTACTTGGCCCGTATTCAGAGTGGAGCGCGGCAGATGGGCCTGCTGGTTGATGACTTGTTGAACCTGGCGCGCATCAGCCGCAAGGAAATCAAGCTTCAGGTGACGGGACTCGGCTCCCTGGTCGAGCAGGTGGTCAGCGAGTTGAAGACCGAAGCCGGCGAGCGGGCTATCGACTGGAAGATCGCGCCTCTGCCTTTCGTTGAGTGCGATCCGGGGCTTGTTAAGCAAGTGTTTGCGAACCTCCTTTCCAACGCCGTCAAATATACGCGCCCCAGAGAACGTTCGGTTATTGAAGTTGGTTCGGTGCGAAATAACGGCCAGCCTGCCATCTTTGTTCGGGACAACGGCGTCGGTTTCAACATGAAGTATGCCGACAAGCTGTTTGGAGTATTCCAGCGCCTGCATCGTGCAGAGGACTTTGAAGGGACGGGTATCGGCCTGGCGACGGTGCAGAGGATCGTTCTCAAGCACGGTGGACACGTCTGGGCTGAAGCCGAACTCGACAAGGGAGCGACATTTTATTTCACCTTGGGAAGCCCTGAGTTAAGGAGCTAAAGGATTCCTGGCAAGGAGAGAAAAGGCATGACCCCCAATCACGAGATGGAAATCCTGTTGGTTGAAGACAACCCCGACGATTTGGAACTGGCCCTTCACGCGCTGCGGTCGAACAAGCTGGCGAATAGGATCGAGGTCGCACGTGACGGTGAGGAGGCCTTGGAATTTTTGTATCGTCGCGGCCGGTTTGCCGGCCGGAAGCTGGAGGTGCGGCCAAGTTTGATCTTGCTGGACCTGAAGCTTCCAAAGGTCGACGGACTGGAGGTTTTGCGGACCATTAAGAGCGACTCCGAGACACGAACCATTCCGGTTGTGGTTATGACCTCGTCCAAGGAGGAAAAGGACCTGGTTGCGAGCTATCAACTCGGGGTCAACAGCTACATCCAGAAACCGGTGGACTTCGCTCAGTTTCGACAAACCGTTCAACAGTTGGGGCTTTATTGGCTGGTTGTGAACCAGCCTCCGCCGGCTAATGCACAGAGGGTGAGATGAAACCACGGGAAACAAGTTCCATGGAGGGCTTGAACCCGGGGCCTGAGCAGGCTGCCCAAGCCCTCCACGTGCTGCTGATTGAGGACAATTTGGCGGATGCGGAACTGTGCCTGTTGGATCTTAAGAAGAAGGGATTTAAAATTTCGGCCGATGTCGCCCAGACGCAGGACGAATTTATGGCCTTCGTCTGCTCGGAAGAGTACGATCTGGTGCTGTCCGATTATAATTTGCGGAACTGGAACGGCTTGGATGCGATGCGAGTCCTGCGGGATAAAGGGAAAGACGTTCCTTTTGTTCTTGTCACGGGTTCGCTCGGCGATGAAGCCGCCGTCGAATGCGTGAAACAGGGAGTGTCGGATTACGTTCTGAAAGACCGTAGGGCCCGGTTGCCGGTTGCAATCGAGCGTGCATTGCAAGAAAAAGCGGAGCGCGTAGCGCGGCGCCGTTTGGAGGAACAGTTGCAACAGTCCCAGAAGATGGAAGCCATCGGACGGCTGGCCGGCGGAGTGGCGCATGACTTTAACAATCTCCTTACGGTCATTACCGGTTACAGCCAGTTGCTTCTCGACAGCCTTGATCCCGGGAATCCGATGCACTCGCATGTCGGCCAGATCAAGAAAGCGGGGGACCGCGCAGCCTCCCTTACACGGCAGTTGCTCGCCTTCAGCCGCAAACAAGTTCTGGCGCCGCAGGTTCTGGATTTGAATCAGGTTGTCACCAACATGAACAAGATGTTAACGCGCCTGATCGGGGAAGACGTTGAACTGGTTACGATTTGCTTTCCAAGGTTGTGGCGGGTGAAGGCCGATCCCGGGCAGATTGAACAGGTAATGATGAATCTTGTGGTCAACGCACGCGACGCGATGCCCCGGGGGGGCAAGCTGACAATTGAAACCGCCAACGCCAACCTGGGCAAGAACTATCCTGACCAACATTCGGTGATCGCTCCGGGCTCTTACGTGATGCTTGCGGTAAGCGACACAGGATCCGGAATGAACCAGGAAACCCAGTCGCGTATTTTCGAGCCGTTCTTTACCACCAAGGAGCAAGGCAAGGGGACCGGGCTCGGGCTCTCAACCGTGTACGGCATTGTCAAACAGAGCGGCGGCCATATCTGGGTCTACAGCGAGCCCGAAAAGGGTGCGACTTTTAAGGTTTACCTGCCCCGGACTGAGGCAGGCGCAGAGGAGCTGAAAAAGGCGGAGAGTGTTGTCCGAACTCAGACTGGTTCGGAAACGATTATGCTGGTGGAAGACAACGAATCCGTTCGGACCTTTGTGCGAGGCGTGCTGGAGGCAAGAGGCTACAGGCTGCTTGAGGCAGGCGGCAGCGAGGACGCGTTGAAGGCGATTGAGGGCCATGCGGAGCCGATCCACCTACTCCTAACGGATGTTGTGATGCCTCGGATGAGTGGGACCGAACTGGCGGCACGCATAGCGCCCCTCCACCCGGAGACAAAGGTGCTCTATATGTCGGGCTACACCGACAATGCCATTGTCCACCACGGTGTATTGGATGAGGGAACGCATTTTCTTCAGAAGCCCTTTGTTCCTGAGGTCCTGACACAGAAGATCCGTGAGGTTTTAGGTGAGTGACGCGGGATAATGTCAAGGGATGTTCGTCGGTGCGTTTACCTGTGGTGCAGGGGCAAAAGGCGAGGAACATTTTGTATTTCCTATGGCCGGTTGTCAGGAACCGGAAGCTTCCGGCGGGTGCGTTGCAGTCGGGAACTGCCTAGGGCCAATCAAGCTCCATTCCCGCCCGGGGAATCGGAGCACGGTACTCCCAGTCTGAAACAAGCGCGACCCTGTAGCGGTACAACTTGCAGAAATCGCAAACTTGCGAAACCAGATAGGGACTATCCTGGTCAATCCAGCGGTGCAGGCAATTGCCGGCGAGGGGTTTCACCGGTTGTGAAGTGTCCGATTTCGCATTCATACAGCGCGTTCTCCTGCCTTCGATGGCTGACGAGCGGCAGTGTACTACTTCGCCCCTTAAAAGTCCATTCGATGATGTGGACGATGTGTGGAGTGATGTGGAGCCGCGCTTTTCAACCGTGCGAAGAACGAAGCTTGTAAACATGGAAGGCACGGGAAGTGGTTGAAATAGTGGCTGTCGGGGCGGCAGGTCGCAAAGAGCCACGAGCTTGAACACGAGAATCCCCCACCGTGGATCTGGGCAGCGGCGATGGGCAAATACGTATCCTGCGGTGGAATTTGCGGCACTGAACCGGAAGAATATTGCAAGGACGAGAGAAACCGTCCGGCCGGATTTCAAACGTTTTTTGGCGTTATTCACTGCTTGACTTCCCTCCGGGGCAGGTCTAGCATCAAGTTATAAACAGCAGTGAGGATCAGGAGGTGCCAATGCGGAAGCTGACAGCTCCAGCGGTTTTCTGAGTGTTCCCGCAGCCACATTCTCACAGTTCCGCACGCGATCTCGACTCTTCGTTCTCTTCTTCATACATCGGCATAGCAAGAGGCCGTTTTAGCACAACAAGCCACGGGCTGTTTCCATTTGTCGGATTGAAGCCGGACCTCAACACGCGGGTTGGTCACAAGGGTGAGGCAGCTTGATCCTGGCATATTAAGGGTGCATGCTGCCGGAAATTAAAACAAAAGAGACTACGGGTCGATCTATGAAGGTCATCCATCGAAAGGATTCAGGAGGGTGATATGTTAGAGAGCGTTGGGGTCCAGAGCCATGCTGCGCAAAGGCCCCTGGTCAACAAAGGCCGGGCGCTTGTGGTTGATGAAGACCGCGGCGACCTGACCTACTATAGAGCGATTCTTCAACGCGCGGGATGGGTGGTTGTGACATCTTCCAGTTACGAGGGGTCTCTGGAGTTTTTCCGGTCGGAAGCTTTTGACTTGGTTATTATCAGTCAGGGCAGTTGCGCTTTTGAAGGGCGCCGGGTACTGGAACACGCCGTCATGGTTGACCGAAAAAGGCCGGTTCTTGTGGTGGCCCATGCGCATGACATGGGATGTTATCTAGAGGCGATGCGCCTGGGAGCCGCCGACTACCTGGAAGAGCCCATTGCAGAAACCGAGTTAATGCGGACGACCGATGCTTTTCTGAGCGGCAGTTCAGCCGCTGCCTAAGGGGTTTCGGAAAAGGCAAGCTTTGTGCTGCGTCCTGCCGGGAAGCGGGCCGTGATTCTGCGGTCCTGGCGGCGCGGGCGTGTGGATGATGTGTGCCGAAGTCAGGCGTGTCGCCCTTTTTTTGTGGGGCAAGCTCCGGCGCGATTCGGAGGGCGGCAAGATCAATTCGGATTCTGGCGAAACGTTCGAGAGTCCGGCACGGGCTGATTTTTCGCAATTTCGCCGTCGGACGGGCCGGGAAAACCTCCCAACAGCCAGGATTCCGCTACATTCATGCCGCCGAGATTTGCTGCACGCTCCAGGAAACTTCTAGCATAGACTGCCACGGCCCTGACGCCGGCGGCATATTGAAAGTTTGGCTTGCGCAGGCTTCTGTTGTAGGCTCCATCGGCCACGGCGACGTCGCCGTGGGCTTTATTTATCAGGTGGCGGAGAAGCAGGCCCGCATAGGTTGTGAGCACCTCGGAGTTGCTCAAATTAAAATCCAGTTTTTTAGCCGGTCGCAGGCGGGGCGGCAAAAGCGAATAGTCCCGCTTGTCTTTGAGGTAAAGGCTATGGGCGAATCGCAAAGTTTCGCGCGTGATCTGCCAGACTCCCATGGCGTAATCGCTGACCAGCACGCGGCCGTGGCGCCATTTTAGAACGATATCGCCTCTCTGGGGCCGTCTCTTCCATACAGCATGTTCCAGATCGCCTCGCACGTTCATATAATTGTTTTCCATGGCTCCAATACCCAGGAAGACTTCGAGTGGCAATTGATAGAACCGCGTCACTGCGAGGATATCGGTGGCCAGTTCTCTCGCCTGTTTTGCGGATAGAACCGTGGGGACGGGTGAAATCTTTTTTCGGATTCGGATGTCGGTTGCGGATTTAAACATCAGGAAACTCGTCAGGGGGGCCAGCAACCGGGCGGGGGCCACGGAATCGAGGCGCGGAGGGTTGAGGGGATTGTAGGCGCCCTGGAAGACGGCGGTTTCGAGCCTTTTGTAGGCCAGATCCTGCTGCGGGACGGGGTCAAGATGGAAGTGGGGAATGAATCCCTCCGCCCTCAACCGCGCAAGATAAGGGACGGCCGAGAGAAGGTTCGGGTCGAGAACCAGATAGACCCGGTAAAGAGGGCCGGCTTCTTTCGCCTTGGCTGTTAAGAGGATTTGGGAGTTCGAGAGGCCCACATGGCTCTTGAGGTATTCAAAATAGAGATAGGCCAGTAATTCGGAATGGAAATCCGCGACTTCTGCCAGCAGCGCGTCGGCGCGGAACTTAACCGTCCAATGATGGCCCTCCAGGCTAATGATGGGCAAGCAGGGCGCGGGCGAAACGTCGAGCGTTCTTGGCCAAGTCCGGTAGCCAATCCACCCCGTGGCGCTGAGAGTTGCGGCAATCCCGGCGACCAGCAACAGGCGGATGTACAGCGATTTTGCCGCCATTCGTTTCATCTGCCACCCTTATCATGCCGCATAAAAGGCTTTGTGTCACTGGCCGGCTGGGGGTTGGCTCTGCTTCAGGGTGGATGTGGAAGAGGATAAAACAGGAGACTGAACCGGGCGCACGGTTATGGGGGGAGTTGTTTTCTTTGCTCCGCGTGTTTCTGCAAACGACGCGGCGCACTCTCATTTTTCATTCTTGACGACCACTGAAAACACCGGACATGCCGCGCTGCGGATCACCGTCTCGGTTGTCGAACCGAACAGCAGCGACCCGAACATGTTGCGATGCTGAGCGCCGATCACCAGCAGGTCGGCGTGCGATCGCTCTGCTTCAAGAAGGGTTTGCTCCGCCGGATGTCCGCTCCGCACTACTTCACGCACCGAACAGCGATTGCGCACCTTGCTTGGCACCCAATCGCACAATTCCCGGCGGCCGGCTTCTGTTTTTCCGGATTCTTCGAGGACGTGCGTGACGATCAGTTCCGCGCCTGTTATTTCGGCGATGGCAGCGGCGAGCTCAAGAGTCCGGTGGGCAAGTTCGCTGTAGTTGATGGGGCAGAGTACCCGCCGGATTGTTCC
>JAJYHU010000203.1 GCA_021784615.1 Acidobacteriota bacterium
GAATGCCGATGGCAGGCGCGTGAATGAAATTGCCCGAGCGAAACTTGGCGGATAACCCACTGTAGCGGCGAACTGCGTTCGCCCGAATTTTTCTTTACGATCAGGAAGCAGTGCTTGCCGCCGAGAAATCCGGCGATCATAGATCGCCGCTACAGAAGCTGGTAGCTGGGCGTCAACCAAAGGCCCACAGCACAAAATCGGTGCTGTGGCTATCGGCAGCGGCATCTTATGCCTAAATACAAGGTTCTCAAGTGCGTCGCCCATAATATCGGGCATTTATTTACGAGCTTGATGAACTACACGGGCGATGACTACGTTATGGGGCATCTGCTCAATTCTGCCCGGTCGACGGGGCAGGATACTCTCACTATCGACTTTGTAAGGGGAGAAGCAGGACCGCCGGAGTTGATCGGGCCACCAATCTCAGACGTTCCGCAATGGTACACGAAAATGTTCTGGGACATGGTGGAGCGCCAGGGATCTGACCGCTCGCTGATTCAGAATGCGATTCTGACACTGCGTTACGACATCAGCATTGAACGGCCAGTGAAAGTTGCTCCTGAACTAAGGGAAAGCCCGTAGGTTTGCGACGTTGGGATTACGGACATCCGCGGGAAAGAGTATTCGGCTCGCTTTACAGGCTGGTGGTTTCCAGAGAGCCTGCACCAGCCGGAGTTGAAGAAAAGTTGGTGGACGAAGATTTGGAAATGGCTTGGGAGCTGATTGCGGTCAGCGCATGTTTTCCCGGCCGTGGGTCGCAAAAGGCCCAAAATCGGTGCCTTGGCTACCGGCGATCATAGATCGCCGCTACAGAAACGTGGGAACTGAACCGATAGCTCAGCAAGCGAATGACAAAGTCGCGTTCCAGCCATATGTTCCGGCGAACGTGATCATGCCGGAATTTACCCTCCGGGCGGTGTTGCTGGGAGCTTTCCTGGGAATTATTTTCGGGGCGGTTTCAGTCTACCTCGCTTTGCGCGCCGGGCTTACAGTGAGCGCTTCGATACCCGTGGCCGTCATTTCCATCACGATCTTCAAGTGGCTGGGCAAGTCCACCATCCTTGAAAACAACATTGTGCAGACGGTGGGATCGGCCGGCGAATCGATCGCTGCGGGAACGGTCTTTACCCTCCCGGCGTTGATATTTCTGGGTTACTCTCTGGACTATTCGCGCATCTTTCCCCTGGCGCTGGCCGGAGGCCTGCTGGGTGTTCTTTTTGTCGTTCCCTTGCGCAACGCTTTGGTGGTCAAGGAACACGGCAATCTGGTTTTCCCGGAAGGCAAAGCTTGTGCCGACGTTCTCATAACGGGTGAGAAGGGCGGCATCCAGGCGGGCAGGGTTTTCGGCGGGGCGGCCATCGGCATCGCCTACAAATTTCTGATGGGAGAGACGGGCGGATTGTGCTTCTGGAAAGCGCAGCCGGAGTGGCACCCGCTCTGGTATCCCGGAGCGACTTTGGCCGGCGAGATCACGCCGGAATATCTGGGTGTCGGATACATCATCGGCACGCGGATCGCGGGAATCATGGTGGCCGGAGGAGTTCTTTCCTGGCTGGTGCTGATTCCCATCATCAAGTTTTTTGGCGATCAACTGCCCGGAGTCATCTATCCGGGCACCATCCGCATTGCCCAGATGACGCCGACCGAGATCTGGAGCAGTTACATTCGCTACATCGGCGCCGGCGCGGTCACCATGGCCGGAATCATCACGCTGGTAAGAACCTTCCCTACGATTATCAGCTCCTTTCAATCCACCTTCAAGCAACTGAAACAGAGCAAGCTGGGCGCGGCGGCGCAATCGGTCGAGCGCACGGCCCGCGACCTTCCGCTGCCTTTGATTGCCGGAGGCGCGGTAGTGGTGGTGGGATTTCTCTGGGCGCTCCTGGCGTTCCACATCAACCCTCACGCTCATGGAAACTTCGTCTCCGCACTGTTGATGGTTCTGTTTGGGTTCTTCTTTGCCACCGTCTCCGCCCGGATCGTGGGCTTGATTGGAAGCTCCTCGAATCCCGTCTCGGGCATGACGATTGCCACTCTGATGGGAACCTGCCTGATCTTTCTGCTGGTGGGCTGGACGGGCGGAGAGTATTCAGCCATCGCGCTGAGCATTGGCGCTGTCGTCGCCATCGGCGGAGCCAGCGCCGGCGCCACAACGCAGGACCTGAAGACGGGATTTCTGGTGGGAGGAACGCCCAGCCGGCAGGAACTGGGTTACGCGATCGGAGTGATCACTTCGGTTTTTGTCGTCGGCTTGACGATGCAATTGCTCAATCGCAGCGCCACTTACGTCAAACCGATGCACTTGTCGGGCGTGGCAATTACCGCCGCCATGAAATCGCAGGGAACCACGGTCTATCAGGGCCACTCTTACCAGGTTTACAGCGTGATCGGGTCTTCCAAAATCCCCGACGGCCGCTACTATTACGATCCCAGCCACAAGGCGATCGATTATCAGCAGGTAATGGGAATCGGCTCGACCAATTATCCCGCTCCGCAGGCCACCCTGATGAGCGTGGTCATCAACGGCATCCTGACCAGGAAGCTTCCGTGGACCCTGGTGCTGTTCGGCGCCTTCACCGTCATTGTCTTAGAACTCTGCGGCATCCCGTCGCTGGCCTTCGCGGTGGGACTTTACCTGCCCATCTCAACCACCACGCCGATCTTTGTGGGCGGAATGGTCAAGTGGGCGGTCGAGCGGAGCGGCCGCAAAGAGGAAGCTGAATCGGAAACCGGCAGTGGAGCGCTGTTTAGTTCCGGCTTGATTGCCGGGGGATCTCTGGGCGGGCTGGCCCTTGCCACGGTGGTCGGTTTCCATAAAGAAGAAGCGTTCGCCATCGGGAGGCACTGGTTCCCGCATTTTGCCCAAAGCGACACCGTTGCGCTCCTCATTTTCGCCGGGCTGACCCTTCTGCTTTATTTCATGGCAAAATCCAACAACTCCACCAAGAACGCCACATGACCACCGGCGGGAATATCGCCCTCATCTGTTTCTTGTGGTAGGCTTCAAATAATGTCCTATTACCGCCAATCGGTGATGTCGTTCTTTCCTCCGCTGACGCGGATGGTGAAGGCGCTGGTGGTTGTCACCTCGGGTGTTTTTCTGCTGACGTATCTTCCGGCCAAGATGTTCGGCTGGTACGCGCCTTACCTCTGGTTCAGCCTACAGCCTTACGATGTCCTCCATCGCCTTTACCTGTGGCAACTGGTCACCTATCTCTTTCTGCATGGCGGCTTCTTCCACATTTTATTCAACATGTTTGCCTTGTGGATGTTCGGGTCGGACCTTGAAAGGCTCTGGGGAGGGCCCAAGTTTCTCTACTTCTATTTCTTGACCGGGATCGGGGCGGGCGTCTTTGACGTTGTCCTCACCTCGATGTTCGGGCCGTCCTATCCAACCGCCACCATCGGAGCCTCGGGAGCCATTTACGGGTTGTTGCTAGCCTTTGGCCTGCTCTTTCCGGACCGGCCCATCTTTCTCTGGTTTGTCATTCCCATCAAGGCCAAGTGGTTCGTGCTGATCATTGGGGCCATCGAATTCTTCAGCGAGGTCAGCGGACCCGGTTCCAACATTGCTCACCTTGCCCACCTTGGCGGGATGCTGGTCGCCTACCTTTATCTGCGCGGCGGAGGGTTCTCCGGCCGCTTTCAACTCCGTTACCAGGAATGGCAACGGGACCGGCTGCGGAACAAGTTTGAGGTTTATATGCGCGAGCATGATAAAGATAAGAAGAAAGACTCCGACCCTTGGATCAACTAAAGAATTCCCACGCGGCGCAACTCCTATTGACGGCGCCGAAGGCGGAATGGTAGATTCAATCCCGCAGCTTGTTCTTTGAAAACTCAAGTTCCTGTGGTGCCCCGCAAGAGCGGAGTCAAAAGGAAAGGCCGTGAAAATCGGCCGCGGTCCCGCCACTGTAATCGGCGAGTTGGATCTTCAGTCAAAAAGCCACTGTCCGAATCCGGGATGGGAAGGCGGAAGGTTCTGCAATAACCCGAAAGCCAGGAAGCCTGCCCAGGAACCATCACTCAACTTAACTCTTCGACGGAAAGAGGATTAAGGAAGACTTGCCACGGCCTTCCAGTTCCTGTTCGAGGGATTGGGAGGCTTTTCGCTTTTCAGGCTGGTCTCCACGCATCCTTCCGTCCGGAACGCCCGTCATGCAAACGGGCAGAAAGGATGGAACCATGAGGTTTGGTAGTCATCGACCCTTATTTTTCCACTTGTTGTTTTTGTTGCTCATCAGTACTGTCGCGGCCCACGCAGCGACACTTCGCGGCACAGTTCTTGACCCCAAAGGGGTGAACGTGCCTGACGCGCGCGTGCGTCTGCTCAACCCTCGCGGGACGGAGGTCGCGCACACCGTGACTGACGACCGCGGGCGCTTCCACTTTGAGGGCCTGGCAACGGGGCGCTACATGGTTGAAGTCTCCTTATCGGGCTTTGAAACTACCTCCTCTAAGGCAAGGTCCGGCCAAACGGTTCGGGTTGTTTTGCCGCTCGCTCCTATCCATGAAAACGTTATTGTGACGGCCACGCGCACCGCCGCGACCACCGGCGAGGTGGGCTCAAGCGTCAGCGTCATTACCCGAAAACAGATTGTCAACAGGGATACGCCTTTTGTAAGCGATTTGCTCCAGTCGCTGCCGGGCATCACGGTGGTGCGCAACGGCGCACCAGGAGGGGTAACTTCTGTTTTCGCTCAGGGAGGGGACAGCGATTACAACAAGGTGCTCCTGGACGGCATTCCCTTGAACGAACCGGGCGGCAGCTTCGACTTCAGCACCCTTACCACCAACAACATCCAACGGGTAGAGGTTGTTCGAGGCTCGGAATCGGCCCTTTTTGGCTCCGACGCCATGTCAAGCGTCATTCAGCTCTTCACGCGCCAGGGAAATCCGGAAACGAAGCGCCCTCACTTTTCCATGAGCGGCGAAGGCGGCAAGAACTCCACATGGGACGGGCACGGGTCCGTAACCGGCGGCGACGGCCCTTTCGATTACAGCCTGGCCGGCGGCCGCTTCAGCACCGATAATCAGTCCCCGAACGATTTTTTCCACGTCACCTCGCTTTCAGGAAACTTTGGCTTGAAGGCGGGCAGGGCGACCACCCTGCGACTGATCCTTATGGGCGAGTTCGGCCTTGCTGGAACGCCGGGCCAAACCGCCTTCGGGCCTCCTGTCCTCGATGCATCCTTCCGGCGGCGCGATGGCTACGGCGCATTTTCGATTCACAACCAGACAACTTCCTCCTGGGACCAGCAACTGACGTTTACCTATTCCAGATCGCGTCAAGTCTCCCTCGACCTTGGCCAAGGAGCTCCCTTTACGCCTTCCTATGAAGGCCATGTGGCGGCGTATCCCTATCTCGATTATGCGTCGAATTACCTCAACGACGAGTGGCGTGACCATGCAAGCTACCAGATTAACTGGGAAGGCGCGCCTTTGGGAGGCAGGTTCGGACAGCATGTGGACACCTTTGCATTCGACTGGGACGGGGAGCACGCATTTCTCGTCGACCGGTTCGCGCAGGACCCTGCGACCAGCGCGCGGCGAAACAATTTTGGGTATACTTTCCAGGACCAGACCATGTGGGGCCGCTTTTCGCTCGGCAACGGAGTCCGGATTGACGATAATGGCAGCTTTGGAACGGTGGTCGTGCCGCGCAGTTCGCTCGCTTATCTATTGAGAAACGGCGGAGGCTTTTGGGGAGCCACAAGGCTTAAATTCAATTTCGGCCTGGGAGTCAAGGAGCCAAGCTTTCTGGAGTCCTACGCCAACAGTCCATATTTTGTGGGGAACCCGAATCTGGCCCCGGAGCGCGCTCGGACGCTGGATTACGGTGTGGAGCAACGCTTCTGGCAGGGCCGTGCCCGGCTTGAATTGGACGGGTTTGACAACGTGTTCCGCGATCAAATTGCCTTTGAAACAACGAACTTCGTGACTTACAGCGGAACTTATTTCAATATCGGAAGGGCCCGTGCCAAGGGCGTGGAAGCCACTATCGAGCTTGCGCCACTCTCGAGCTTGCGGCTTAGCGGCAATTACACTTATCTTGATTCGGAGGTTATCGACAGCGGCAACCCGTATTCTCCGGCATTGGCAGACGGGCAGTGGCTCTTGAGGCGGCCTCGGCACTCCGGTTCCCTGCGGATTGACTGGAACTGGCGCCGGATGAACGTGACGTCCACCACTGTGTTCATGGGCCGGCGGGTCGACAGCGATTTTCTGGGACTACAACCGCCGCTGCTTTGGAATAACGGATACACCAACTCGGACCTGGCTTGGAGTTACCGTTCGGCCTATCATCTTGATTATTATGGAGTGATTGAGAATCTCTTCAATCAAAAGTATATGGAAATCCTGGGATATCCGGCATTGAAACTCACCTATCGAGCCGGAATTCGGGTAGAATTCTGAAAGAAGGAGATAACGATGGTCTATCTAATTGTTGCTTTGGCAATCGCTGCGCGCTTTATCCCGGGCGCGGCAAACTTCAGCCCCGTGTACGCGGCGCTTTTGTTTGGCGGCGTTTATCTGAAGAAGCGTGATTCAATCTGGTTTCCGGTCGTGCTGCTGGCGGCAAGCGATATCCTGCTGAATACCCTCGTTTACAACACGCCTTTCGAGTGGTCGCAGACAATCAACTGGGTAGGCTTTGCCGCCATCGTCGTAGTCGGTTGGTGGCTCGCGAAGCGCGTCTCCGTAAGAAACGTGGTGGCAGCTTCCATCGCCGGGCCCACGGTCTTTTTCTTGATCAGTAATTTTGCAGTCTGGCTCGGGTCTGGGATGTATCCGCCCACGCTCGGCGGGCTCGAAGCTTGTTTCGCCGCTGCCGTGCCCTTCTACGGGAACTCGCTTGCGAGTGGCGTTCTCTTCAGCGGTATCCTCTTTGGAGCATACCAGGTCTACTTGAAGAAGGCTGAGCGCCGCCAACTGGCCGTGCAGTAGATCCCTTCAGCACGCCTGGGAGCGCGGAAGGCCGCCCGATTCCCATCGCTCGACGCTCGCGGCGGGCGGCTTGACGGGCGCATGATCCGGGTGGAACACGCTCGCCAGGATTTCAATGCCTGCCGCCAAGCGCGGGCCGGGACGGGAAAAATAGCTGGAGCCGTCGAGCGCATAAACTCGGCCGGCGCGCACCGCGGGGAGCGCGCTCCATCCTTCGGGGATCGGCATCTTTGCCAGTTCCTCAAAGACCGAATCAAGATGATAGCCGCAAGGCATCATGAGGATTATTTCCGGTTCCACGCTCAAAATGTTTTCCCAAGTCGTGCGGAATCCAGGCTTGCCCGGCTCGCCCAAGGCGTCAATTCCGCCAGCCAGCGCAGCCATTTCCGGAACCCAGTGACCGGCAATGAAGGGAGGGTCCAGCCATTCCAGGCACACCACGCGAGGCCTGGCCGCTGAATCCGTGATAGCTTGTTCCACTTGAACCAGCCGGTGCTCCAGTTCTCGAATGAGTTGTTCGGCTTGTTTTCCCCGGCCCGTGGCCGTGCCGAGATTCCTGATGTCCATCCAAACCCCGGCAAGGGTCTGCGCATTCAGCGAGAGCACTTGCGGTGGGCGCCGTAAGTGCTCCAGAGAAGATGCCAGATCACCCGGCGTGGCTGCGCAAACGTGGCATAGCTCCTGTGTAATAATCAAGTCCGGGGCGATCTCCTCAAGCCCCGCCTTATCCACCTCATAGAGACTTT
>JAJYHU010000416.1 GCA_021784615.1 Acidobacteriota bacterium
CGGGCGGTTGATCTGGGAAAGGGTTTGTGGTCCAAAACCCGTGTCGGTGTAATACCGGTAGAGCCCAAAAAACGTTGTGCCCATCTTGATTTTTCCATTGTCAAAATCCAACAGGAATTTGGATTTTGGCTTTTCCGCGGCAGGCGCTTCAGTCACGGCGTTAGCCGTACCGGAAGCGGGCTGGACCGGGGGCCCCACCCTGGCGGCGCCATTCGTAGAGGACCCGGCGGAATTCATCGAAGTATTCATGCTCAGCAATTGGTCTGAGGCTCCGGGCTGCGCTTTCGGCTCAGGCGGAAGAATAGGAACAAGGCTTGCGACCTCAGCGCTCTCTTGCGGACGCGCAGGGATAGCGGCTGCAACAGCCTGCCCTTTGGCGGCACTTCCCAGGCGCGCGTTCAGTTCCGCGACGGCATGAAGAAGCTGGTTAATCTGTTGTTGCTGAACCGCAAGCTGTTGTTTCAGCAGCGAAACTTCGGTGGATTTGGCCTGATGGGCCGCCACTTTGGATGGCGCATTATCCTTTGCGCCGCTTTGCCGTTCACCGGCGGCTTTCGACTTCTGCTTCTTAAGTTGCGCCTGCTTTGCAGCAACCTTGGAGGCAGTTCCAGAATGATCCGTCATCTGGGCGGCTCGCACGCTTGCTGCGCCCGCCATACCGGCAACGAGCATGAGAATGGCTGTCAGCCGTCCCGGTTTGATTCTTCGCACGTACATTATTTGCTCCTTTTTTCGAGGTTCAGTCTGTCCCTCAATATCCCTGCTATGGTTGATTCCGTTGAATTCGAGCCGCGGTCAGAATAGGACGCGGAGATGACTAAGACGTTACGTCTCCGTTACATTTCTGTTACAAAACACACATCCTGAATAAAACCAGGGCTGACGATGTTCCGCCAACCCTGGCTCGGGGAGAGGCGCTAGGGCACTGCGTAAGACTTGACATCCGTCGAAATCCACCCGCTTCCATACGGGCCGCAGAGCCTGCCCGGAATGACAAGGCCGGGAATAGTTGTCACACAGACTCTAAAACCCGATTTGGAGCGGCGCGACTGAAACGGGCGCGCAGTTGATGACCTGCGCCTGCCGGCGCCTGGCAACGTTATCCAGCGCGCACTTGAGAATGTGAACGATCTCCGAAACCGTGAAAGAGTCTGTCATAAAGTCAAATGCCCCGTGCTCTATGGCGTCCAGGTAAAGCTTGATATCCGCCGCCGGCGAAACAACAATGACATTGACGGGTTCAGCAGCCTTGGCTGCGACGTCGAGCACGTCCATCCAATTGCCGTCCGGCAGGACCGCATCGGTCAGCACGAGGTGAGGACATGGCATTCCGCAAAGCCGGCTCTCCACTTCCTTCAAGCTCCCCACGCGCGCCGTTTTGATTGAAAGCGCTTCGAGGATAAGGTTCATTGTCCCAAACCGGTCATTCCGGTGGTTCACCAACAACACGGAAAAATTGGATTTCATCGTCAACCTACCTTGCTTGCTCTGAGTGATTGATTGTTTTTTCACGCTATTAGAGTCGCAAGGGAGTGTTACGGTGTGATGACAACGGTGTGAAGCTACGGTTAAACCTGCGGAATGAAAGGGAAGGTTAAGCCTGCCGGGGAAGCGGCCCGGAACCCGAAGGCAGGGCAATGGTAAACGTGGACCCTTTTCCCAACTGGCTTTCGACGCGGAGCGTGCCGTGCATGCGCTCGACAATATGTTTCACAATGGAAAGTCCCAGGCCCGTTCCGCCCATTTCTCGCGAACGCGTTTTGTCCACGCGGTAGAATCGCTCGAAAATCCGCGACAAATCGGTCGAGGGAATACCGATCCCGGTGTCGGCAACGATGATGTGAGTTCCGCCTTCCGGCCCTTGCCGGACCTCCACATGAACTTCGCCGCCCGGCCGGTTGAACTTTATCGCATTGTCCAGAAGATTGACGAGAACCTGCTCCAGCCGCCCTTTTTCCCCCATCACCTCGAAAGCCCCTTGCTCGCCGCAAGTTACCTGGATTCCGCGAAGGCGCGACTCCGGCTCAACCGTTTTGAGGGCGGTTTCGACTGCTGCGCGCACGGAGATTCGCTCAGGTTCGGGCGTGGCGCGGTTGGTTTCAAGCTCCGACAACCGAAGCAAGTCCGAAGCGATGTTGCTGAGGCGCATGGCGTGGGCGCTGATGATTTCAACGAATTTCCGGTTATTTTCGGCGTCTTCAAGGCCGCCCTCAAGCAATGTCTCGGCATAGCCATGAATGGCCGTCAGCGGCGTTCGCAACTCATGGGAAACGTTGGCCACAAAATCCCGCCGCACGCGCTCCAGACGTTCCAGGTCCGTGACATCGTGAAGAATGGCAATGGCGCCCGCGCCCGACGGAGCCTTAAACGGAGACACGTGAACCTCAAAAGACCGGCCTTCAGGCCCTGGAAAATATAACCGCTGCCGCATTGGCCCTTTCGACCCGAGAACATGGGTTACGATGTCCACCAACCCCGGATCGCGAACGGTCTCGATCAAGGGAGACCTCTGGCGAACGGGACCGGCCGCGCCCACCGCCCGCAAGAAAGCGTCGTTGCAAAAGGTCACTCTGAGCTGGCTGTCAACGGCCAGCACCCCTTCCACCATACTGGCCAGAATGCTTTCGCGCTGGGCGGATTCCAGGTTGAGCCTCTCCAGGAGTTCGCGCAAACGGGCCGCCGCCCGGTCCAGCGAACGCCCCAATTCCCCGAGTTCATCATTCCCGCCATCCAGCGCTTTCTCGGAAGCCGGCGCCTTTTCCAGATTCTCGGCAAAGTATTTCAGCCTGTTGATCCGCCGCGTAAAGGAGCGTGAAAAGATATAGGCAATGGCCAGCGCCAAAAGCGTGGCGGCGATCAGCACGGCGAAGAGCCGGTTCAGCACCGTGCCGGTTGTGCTTTTGACGTTTTCAACGGGAACCGCCAGTTCCAGCACGAATCCGGCTTTGCCGCCGTAGCGGATCGGCATGGCGAAATGAAAGAGCTGCCGATCGAGCGTGGAACTGGGGCGCACCGCGCTCCCCGCCCGGCCCTGCAGAGCGGCGCGGACTTCAGGCTGTGCGGAGGGGTTTTCCACAAACTCCGGCTCTTGCTCGGAATCCGCAAGGACGCCCCCCCGGGGGGTGATCACGGTCACGCGCGCTTCGGCATTCACGCCAGCCGCGGCAGCCCAGGATTGCAGCCGCTCTGCAGGAATATCTTCGAGTTCGCGCGAAAAAATTCGCCCTTCGGCTCTCAGCCTGTTCTGAATGCTCGCAACATGCTGCTGGGAAGTGAAACGGACCAGATAGAAATCGAGAGCCAGAAGCGTCGCCGCACTCAGCAGAAACGCTCCTAACAAAACTTTACGAAAGATCGGGCTGCTCAAAGGCATGAGACATCGCCTGCATTATCCTTCCGAGTCCCCCGCCGCGTCCGAACCCGGCGAAAAACGGTAGCCAGACCCTCGCACGGTCTGGATGTATCGTGGCGCGGCGCCTTGAGCCTCAATCTTCTCGCGGAGCCGGCGAACATGCACGTCCACTGTGCGCGGCGTTACAAAACGGTCCCGTCCCCACACGTTGTCGAGCAGTTGTTCGCGGCTGAAAACCCGCTTGGGCTGCAAGGCCAGAAAGTGAAGCAGCTTGAACTCAAGCGCGCTCAGGGTAATCGCCCGGCCCCGGACCGTTACCTCGCGCGAACGCGAATCCAGCCGCAGGCCGGGAACCTCAACCACTTCGGCTTTTCCGATCGCCTGGTCCCGCCGGCGCAGCACGGCCTTGACGCGGGCCACAAGCTCGCGGGGACTGAAAGGTTTCACCACATAATCATCGGCGCCAATCTCCAGCCCCACCACCCGGTCGACTTCCTCTCCCTTGGCCGTCAGGAAAATGATCGGCATCTCATTAAGCCGGTCGTCCGCCCGCAGCCGCTTGCAGATTTCCATGCCATCAAGGTCCGGCAGCATGATGTCGAGCAGCAGCAGGTCCGGGGAGTTTTGGCGCACGTACTCGAGGCCGTTCCTGCCGTTCGTAAAACTCTCGACCTGAAAGCCTTCCTTGCGAAAGTTGTATCGCACCAGGTCAAGGATGTCTTTTTCGTCTTCGATAATGACAATTCTCTGGCGCACGAGGGGATTATAGCATCCACTTGAGCGCAAGAAAGAGAAACTGCACGGGCCCGCGCGCGGCGCCCCGCGAACAGGCTGTCCCAGGAAATTTTGCGCGGCGCTCGCGCCGGCTTTGCAAATTCCGGTTGCCGCGCTTGCTAACCGCCGCCTGGATTTCTATACTGAGGGTCGCGTTTTCATCGAATCTTGAGCGGAGGAAATTATGACCACAATCTCCCGGCGTGATATGGGCAAGCTGCTCGCAGCCGGAACGGCCGGCTTGCTGGTGGGTAACGGATCAGCCAAGAGCATGAACTACATCAATTCAGTCTTCGCAGGCGTCCAAATCGGCGCGCAGAGTTATTCATTCCGCGACCGCGGCCTGGATGCCTGCATCAAGGCGTATCAGGACATTGGCATCGGAGAATGCGAACTGTGGCAGGCGCACGTTGAGCCGCAGCACCTCAGCCGCGAAGAGATGCGGCGCTGGCGGCTGACCGTTCCCCTGTCGCACTTCCGGGCGGTCCGGCGCAAATTTGATGACGCCCGGGTGCTGCTGTACGCCTACAACTACAGCTTCCAGAAAGATTTCACCGACGCCGAATTCGTCCGCGGGTTTGAGATGGCGCGGGCGATGGGCGTGCGCTACATCACCGCTTCATCACACCTCAGCCTTGTGCACAAGGTGGATGCGCTCGCGCAAAAGTACAGGATTGTCGTGGGCTTTCACAATCACAGTAATATCTCGAATCCCGATGACTTTTCCAACGCGGCCAGCTTTGAGCGGGGGCTCAAAGGAACGTCGCGCTGGGTGGGAGTCAACCTGGACATCGGACATTTTGTGGCGGCCAACAGCGATCCCGTTGCTTTCCTCCGCCAATGGCACGGCCGCATCGTCACGCTCCACCTGAAAGACCGCAAGCGCAATAACGGAGCGGATCTTCCCTGGGGCGAAGGCGACACGCCCATCATCGGGGTGCTGCGCCTTGTCCGCGACCATCACTGGAAGTTTCCGGGCAACATTGAATATGAGTACAACCGTCCCGGATCGGGAACAGTTGCGGAAATGCGAAGGTGCTTCGCGGACTGCAAGAGAATTCTGACCACCAATTGCCGAGGTAAGGGTTGTTATCGAGTGGGCTGATTTTTTGCGCCGGCCCCGTTGCCCGAATGCGCCAGCCGGTAGCACGGTCACCGGTTTGCTGACCGTGGGTTTTTGATTCGGAAATAAGACCCCACGGTCAATCACGAAACAATTAACCGTGGTTGCCAGCTGGAGTTAATTAGTTCCCCGGCTTCTTTGCAGATTGTCCTCGGTCACTGTCTGGAGGTGCTTCAACTACGATGGTTCCAACGCGAAGCCGGAGTGCCATCGAATCGGCAATCTTCCCTTCCCCTGGGGCAATTTTTGACTCCTTTGTTGTGATTTCTCCTACCATGCCAAAAGGGTTGAAACGGAGAGTCTCAAGGTATGGGTCCAGGATGGTACATACCGTCATTTTCTCCTGGACGTTTGTTGCTTGCATCGTGGCGATCTCAAAGGACAGCTCGCCAAGCAACACCTCCTCGTTGTCAGGGTCGGTAATGATCGCCGTCCTGTAGGTCGCGACAAATTTCATACCGGGCTTGACCCCGTGCTCTGACCCTAGGTTTATTACGACCCCTTGGTCGTTCAGAATCGCTGCGATTTTTCCGGTGAGCATTTCAAAACTCCCTGTCGACCTCACGTTCCCGACCTTCATAGAATGTCGGCTACACTGCTCCTTCGACGGTCCTGATATATTTTGGTTCTCCGACGTAGTCAGTGTATTTTCTCATCCCATCCCCGTAAATGACCTCCAGCAGTTGAACTTGTAGCCACGGAAGTGAGGCGGGCGAAATGGTAATGTGAATTTTCTTATTCGGTCGAATTTCAGTCTTAAACTCCTGTTCGTCCTTCCATTCGCTCTCACCAAGTGTTGCTGCTACCCGCGTCGAAAGAGTTCTCACGGTCGTCTGACCGATGTTCTCAAGTTGCAGGACAATCCAGCTTGGCGGGACTCGAAATTCTTCCCCACCCACGACTTTTCCAACCCCAGATGTAAGTTTTTGGGTTTTCCCAAAGATGCTTGTCGTGCGGAGATTGCTCATGTTGGGAGATACTTGGAATTCAAGCCGCAGCAAAGGGCGGTTCTGAAGGCGCCGGGTTTCTTCTACCAGTGTTGCTGTATAGAGAACATAAAGCGTAGTGACCGCAATCATGATGAGCAGAAATATTTGGGGAATCCAGAATTCCTCTTGCTTCCGATAATCAGGACAGAAATGGTAAACACAAAGGCAGATTGCTAGAATGAGTAGGTAGCCTGTAACTATTGACGTTACTTTTGCCCGCATTGAACAGAAGAAAGGAAATTGGTCTTGAGACTTGTCAAAAGTTGGGCCAATTTTCTCTCCATCCCTTCGCCGAGAACCTCAACGGTATTCAATTTTGAGTCAAAGACTTTCAAACCAGCGTAACTCTAGCGCGGTGCAGGCAGAAACGCAAGCATGATTAGCCGGTAGCGGGTAGTGCAGACCGCCGCCTTCACGGTCTGCGGAATTTGCTAAGGCGCGGCGAGGACTTCAGAAGTTTTGATCTTCTTGGGACGGGCGGCCCACCAGAAATAAGGGCGGGCTGCTTTTTTCATCAGATTCAACTTCAGGTCGTACCATCGCGTGGCCAAGCTGTCTGAAGCAAGGTAGCGCGTGTCGCCGGGCTGGACAATCAGGCTCACTTCAATGTTGGGCGTGACGTCCATGGGAATGCCGTTCTTCCGGCACGCTTCATAGAGATGCCGGAACACGACGATCATGTCCTCAAAACGCGGCGACGGCCAGTCTTCCATGTCAGAGCCCAGCGTCGGCCGGAAAATGCAGACCGTGGGAAAAGCTCCCATGCCGGCAATCATGTCAATGGCCTCGAGCGTATCCTCGATTGGTTCAACTCCCGCAATGATTTCGCCTGAGCAGGCGCCTTTGCCCAGTTTCTTTGACGTATACTCGAGCGCCCGGAAAAAAGTCTTCTGTCCGATCAGCTTTTCCTTGCCGGGACAGACCTTGGCAAAAAACTCGGGGTTTTGGAACTCATAGCAGAAACTGAAGTGGTCGGTCCCGAGATCAACCAGCCGGTCGTACTTCCACAGGTCGCGCGTGGGAGTCACCTGGAGCCCGATCAAGCTGCCCACCTGCGATTTGACGGCCTTCACATAGGGCGCCGCGCGGTCAAGATCGCGGTTGGTCTGGTATCCGGAATTAAAGTGCACAAAGGTCACGCCGGATTCCGCCTTGGCGGTGCGCGCCACTTCCACCACGTCTTCGATGTCCTTCAGCGCCACTTCATTGACCCCGACGTTCAATCCCGTAGTGCAAAATTTGCAGTTGACCGCCGGCGAGTGATACCAGAAGCCGCAGGAATTCGAGATGTAAATTCCCAGATACGTTCCTTGCAGAACGCCAATCCTGTCCATCTCAATGCCGCGCGAGGTCTGGCGGGTGTACCAGGGCGCTTCCGGAGAAAGCCGCACCGGGTAGCGAAACATTTGCCACTCATCCCTCACAGCGT